>JBCQUH010000083.1:0-2974 GCA_047174185.1 Rikenellaceae bacterium
CAAGTTCAGGATGACGGCTCTGGGGAGCCGAAACGTGTCGCGAATATAGTGCGCAAAATTTCATCGGACACTAATAGATCAAGTCCGCAATGACGGACAAGAATGAGTGACGGACAAGAAAATGCCCTCTTCCCTTAACCTTATATTAGAAATTAATAATTAAAACACAATATACATCATGAATTTGAATATAGCAGTTTTGCCTGGCGATGGAATTGGGCCAGAGATCGTGGCGCAAGCCCTAAAGGCGACAAAGGCCATTTGTGAGAAGTTCGGACATACCTTGCAGAGCGAAGAGGCGTTGTGCGGAGCTACGGCAATTGATGCCGTTGGTGACCCATATCCCGACTCTACGCACGAGCTATGTATGCGCAGCGACGCAGTGTTGTTTGGTGCCGTTGGTGACCCACGTTTCGACAACGACCCCTCGGCAAAGGTTCGCCCCGAGCAGGGTCTGTTGGCTATGCGCAAGAGGTTGGGGTTGTATGCTAACCTGCGTCCGATCACCACCTTTGAGTCTCTGATCGACAAGTCGCCACTGCGTCGCGAGTTGATCGAGGGGGTCGACTTCGTATGTGTTCGCGAGCTTACGGGTGGTATGTACTTCGGCCGTCCACAGGGTCGCTCGGAGGATGGAAATACAGCCTACGATACGTGTGTCTATACGCGCGAGGAGATCGAGCGTATCGTGCGCCTGTCGTACCAATACGCTATGCAACGTCGCAAGAAGTTGACCGTCGTCGACAAGGCAAATGTGTTGGCTACGTCGCGTTTGTGGCGCGAGATTGCCAAGGAGATCGCTCCAGAGTTCCCCGAGGTTGAGACAGAGTTTATGTTTGTCGACAACGCTGCGATGCGCCTTATTCAGTGGCCAGGGTCGTTTGATGTGATGGTTACCGAGAATATGTTTGGCGACATTCTAACCGACGAGGGATCTGTTATCACAGGGTCGTTGGGTCTGTTGCCATCAGCCTCTATTGGTCTACATACATCGTTGTTTGAGCCAATTCACGGGTCGTATCCTCAGGCGGCAGGCAAGGATATTGCCAACCCGATTGCGACGATCCTAAGTGCTGCGATGATGTTTGAGTATGCCTTTGACTTGCAGGCCGAGGGTGCGTTGATCCGCGAGGCTGTTGCAGCGTCGATGTCGGCCAATATCCGCACCGAGGATATTCAGATCGAGGGTGTTGAGCCATGTTCGACATCTGCGGTTGGCGACTGGATTGCAAGCTATATCGCGAGCAAATAGAGCGTCGTCGCGAGCTAATCGAAACGAGAGTGACCAACAAGTTGTAATTCTTCTTGTTGGTCACTCTCGTTTGTTGCCCCTCTCTTTGCCCCCCTCTCGTGCTACTTCGCGTCGTTGAGGAAGAGCAGAGAGCCAAAGCCGAAGTGGTCGTCTTGACGAACCTCTATCTCTGGTAGTATGGTCGTAGCGTCGCTTGTGCGACTCTTTGGGTCGCTATATTTGAATGGCGTGAATCTCTCCAACACCATTTTGGTATATGGCATCTCGAATCCCATTCTGTTGACATAGTGGTTGAATGGCAGCTCGTAGATGTCGCGCCAGTTGCCACGTTTATCCTGCGAGATCTCCCTCCATCGGCTATACTTCCGCTCGACGGTGACATCCCTCCACATCTTGTATGGGACATCGTCGTAGCCCAGATTAAACTTGGTCAGATACTCGAAACCCTTCATCAGACGGTTGTCGTATGCGCTATAGAGATCGGTGCCTGCCTTCCATGCGATCTCGGCCGTGACGCTCAACCCATAAAGCCCCAACTGAGCGTGGGCAGCATCTCGCCCAGCCTCCTGATTTTGACCATTGTCGTCGACGTAGTGGAGTATGTTGCCATTATCCTCGAAGATCGCGGAGTAGAGGTATTGGTCGATCGCCTTGGCGTAGCGCACGTCATCCTCCAAAAGTACGGCCAACCCCATATAACTCATCATCGCCATGGCTCCCCAGTTGCCGTTGGTGTAGGCTGGCTTGTTGAGGAATATCTTCTCGATCTCGACTCCGATACTCACGTCGACGAGCCATTGGCAGATCTTCTTGTACTCGCCCTCCTTGAATGTCTCGGGGGCTAGCGATTGGATCATATCCACGGCGTATATGTAGTTTATCATGTTGATGCCAACCACCAAAGGTGCCCCGTCGCCCGTGTAGGCGCAGGTCACTCGGTCGGCATATAGATTCAACAGCTCGGCCGCCTTGTCGGCATGCGCCTGCTTCTGGGTGATGGCAAACATCAGGGCGTTGAGCGCCATGGCGTAGATGTCGTTCTGCCAATTGGCGATGTAACCCTCGTCGGTACGCGATAGGGTGTTTGTCGTGCTAGATCGTCTGCTGGAGGTGAGGATCTGTGGTTTGTAGTCGGCACTTGCGAATGACATCTTTCGCAGGTTTTCGTAGGCTTGATACATCTTCGATTGGGGATCTGCCTCGCGGACGACCTTGCGCATACTCTCGATGTCGGCCATGTTGTGGAGGATGCCAGGGTAGCTCCTCTGCATCTTGTAGTTGATCGACTCTATGCGAGGGGGCTTGGCGTTGGAACCGCTTCCGCCACCATAAGTTGCAGCACTTAGTTGCAGGGTTATGGCCATGAGTAGAGCCAGAGTGATGAGTTTCTTCATGTTATTTATAGGTGTTTTTGTAGGTGTTTGTGGTTTGTGGTTTGCGGCCTGTGGCTTGTGATTGCCAAGTAATAAACGATGAAGCAGTACAACCCATAAACCAGTGCAATTATAGTAATAATTAGTGAGAAACGCAAGAGCACTTATCTACAAAACAAGAGGAGGTTGCATGGCGGATAGTGTGTTCACGCTGTTCACGCCCCGTAGGCGTGAACACGTGAACGCGTTGACTTGTCCTAAAATAACTTTACAGTTTTTACATCATTAGCCTGAATAGGCTTGACAGTTCTTTGACATTGTACTGAAATAGCTTTACATCAAAGTTTGG
>JBCQUH010000002.1:0-76899 GCA_047174185.1 Rikenellaceae bacterium
CAATTTAAAATATATTCGTATTATGACGGAGTTTTTCGAAGAACTCTTTAGAGTGATGACGGGTGGAACGATATATAATATCATCATCCTAGTCTTTGCTATTGTGAGTATAATTGCGTCGTTCTATTTCTACAAGAAGTCGAACCGCCATACATCGGCGACCTATTCGGTTCGCACTATTTCGTTGATCCAAGATGCTAGGCGCAAGTTGTCGAATATCG
Organism: Rikenellaceae bacterium; assembly: GCA_047174185.1. Classification (GTDB taxonomy): domain Bacteria; phylum Bacteroidota; class Bacteroidia; order Bacteroidales; family Rikenellaceae; genus Alistipes. Next base: position 222 of record JBCQUH010000002.1, read on the forward strand.
ATATTACCCATGGGCAAGAGAGGCTCACCTCGCTTTCGATCTCGAAGATCGCCTTCTGGAACAATGGTTCCGAGACGATCAATGCCGATAGTGTGGCCAAAAATAATCTGCTGCGAGTGGTTATAGATCCGCGTTACGAGATTCTGGGAGCCGATATTCAGTATGAGAAGAATCCGTCGAATGATTTTCGTATCACCATCTCGGAGGATTGTCGCAGTGTCGTGATCGACTTCGACTACTTCGATCGCAACGAGGGTGTTGTGTTGCAAATCTACCACACGGGGCATCGCAGTGCCGACATCTCGATGACGGGTCAGATCAAGGCGTGTCGCGAGATTAGACGTATCAAGCCCTACTCGACAGCCCCTATGCCGATGCCCGATTTTAAGTTGGTGGAGCTTATTCGTGTCAATTCGCGCGAGTATCGTATCTCGAGCTATAAGGCGATGATGTTGTATGGGTGGATTATTGTGGCTATCGCTGCGGTGATGTTGTTCTTTGGTCTGCGCGATGTGTGGAGCGAGCCTGCGAGTCGGATTGCGGATGATCCATTTTTGGAGTCGTTGTGGGTTATCTGCTTCAGTGCGATATACGGTTTTGTGGGGTATCAGGTTGTCAAACGCCGCATCCCCAAGGGGTTCGATATCTTTAACGAGGAGTTTTAATATAAAGAGTTCGACTAACAGGGCGATTTTCGGTACTTCCCTTGCCCCTCAAATCCTCACGTACCTATGTACGCTGCAGTTTCAGGTGCTTCGCGAAGCACCAAAACTCATTCTTGTTCCTCAAACTCTACGAAGAGGCGACCGTAATGGTCACCCTCAATGTATATATGAAAATGGCGTTCGGAAATTATTCCGAACGCCATTTAAAATTAACGTGAGTTAGAGTTAAAATAAACGTGAGTTCGAAAATTCGAACTCACACCAAAAAGGAGCGATAGCGACCAAGCCCCCTCCCCAAGGGAGGGGGTTGGGGGTGGGGTAAAGTATAAAGTTCTAAACGCGAGAAAGATAAAAAGAAAACCCCACTCATGGACGAAAATCAAAAAAAAGGTTTTCTTTTTATCTTTCAAACGTTTAGAACGAATATCTGAATATCAGATTCATACGCTGTGCGTCACCCTTCGAACCATCGTAATTCTTGCGTGTTCCGTTGAGGTACTCCAATCCGAGCATTAGCTTCTTGATAGGGTAGTAGAATGTGGCAACCGATAGATATGTGGCTATTTTGTATGTGTCGTCAATATTGCCTGCATAACTCTCGTCGATGTCGATCTGCGCCTTCGAGATGTTTGTGGCCACCGACCACTTCTCGGTTATCACCCCCTTTGCACCCACCGATGCACCATACATGGGGGCAGAGAGTCGTTTTGCTGAATTGGTCGTCTCAAGCAGATCGTACGATAGTAGCGATAGGTCGTTGATATATTTCGAGATGTTCTGTCCATATATCGCTTGACTATATAGCGTCAACGGTTTTGCCGCTTTTAACGATCCCGAGAGCTGTACGCCCCATCCGTTCTGATGCTCTACGTTGTCGTTGTACAGATATGGTATTGTGCGCCATACGGCAGCTGCCTTTAGGTGTCCGATCTTACCCTTTGTCTGAGCTAGGAGTATAAAGTCGGGTGTCGAGATCTCGGGTGTTGTGGCATCTGCAAGGTTATATACGGGCGATTCGATGGCTGCCCCCAATGTGAAGCACTCAGAGATGTTGTGTCGATATGCGATCTGCGGTGTGCGGAAGAATGTACGCGAGTTGGCACCAGGCAGGTCGACCGTGGGGGCAGTTGCCGCCAAGTCGGTCATGTTGCTCCATGTCTGACCAATTGTGAATCCCATGAGTTCTGCGGTTGCGATACGCAGCACGAGAGTGTTGCTTGTTCCGCGGAAGTCGGTCTCGACATATAGCTTGATGTCGCCCACGCTCTGTGTCGATTGTATGAGTTGGAACGATAGTCGTGTGCTGCTAGGGTCGAACTGCAATCGGTTTAGATCGTCGGCCGATGGAGTCATCGATATTGCGCTCGATGGAAAATCTTTGCCCGTTGTGGTTGCGCCATCGAGGTATTTGCCAATGGTGAGGTTGATGAAACCGCCAAATTTAAATGTGGTGTTTCCCGATGTGAATGTTAGTGGATCGTTGCTCTCGGCACCATAAGTTGTCAGAGTCAAGGTTGCCAAAATCAGAATAGATAGAACTCTTTTCATAGCAGATTGTTTTTTTGTAATTACTCTTGTGTAGTGCAAAGGTTGAGTTTTTTTAATAAACAAACAAGCGTATAAAGACTTATTTCGCCTTTTGAGGGTGAAAAATATAATGTTTGTAAATATTTTTAAATAATTCGCCTCGTTTTTTTCGTTTCGGTGGTTGTTGCATGGGCGGTGTAGGCGATCTTTTTTACTCTATATGTGGCTATAATCCAAATAAATTTGTCTATATTTGTGATTAATCACAATAATCTATGAATTTAAATTTATTAATTTATGAATCGAAAACTGCTTGTGCTCGCCATCCTCGTTGCGAGTGCCATATCGGTTGTTGGCAAATCTCGCTCTGCGGATTTTGAACTACCGCTGGTGTTGGATATGGTGCACCACAACCCTGGAGAGCCGCTCTACGAGAGTGCCTATACCAACCCCGAGACGATCAAGAGCATGGGCTACAACGGCAAGGTCTACTTCCTGTTCGAGTCGCCCATGTTGGCCATCAACTGGCGATCAGTCGACAAAGATATTCTGCCCAAGGGGAGTGCCGACCGCGAGTGGGTCGATGCCAAGGCGGCTCAGATCCGTGCCATGCAGGCGGAGTGCGACAAGGCTGGTTTGACGACATTGGCGCAGTCGGATTTGGTGTTGTTTCCCAAGCGACTGGTCGAGAAGTATAATTTGGCCGACCGCATGGGCGATGCTCGCGACCCCGAGGTGGAGCGTCTTATCCGTGCTCAGATTGCCGAGATGTTCGACCAATTTCCGCTTTTGGATGGTTTGGTGACGCGTATTGGCGAGACCTATCTCCACGATGCTCCATTCCATGTTGGGGCGATCAAAGATAAGTCGAATGCTGAGACGACGATTATTCCACTGCTCGAGATCTTGCGCGACGAGATATGTGTCAAGCGTGGCAAGTTGCTTATCTTCCGCACGTGGGTGAGTTTTGATTCTGATATGGATCGCTATATGAAGGTGAGCAATAGCGTCGAGCCTCACGAGAATTTGATCATAAGTATCAAACATTGTGAGGGCGATTTCCACCGCTCCAACCCATTTAGCAAGGTTATCGGTGCAGGTCGTCATCGCCAGATTATTGAGGTGCAGTGTGCTCGAGAGTATGAGGGCAAGGGTGCCTATCCGCACTATGTTGCCAATGGCGTGATCGAGGGTTTCGAGGAGCATCAGACGATGCCCGAGTCGGCCATCAATAGTATTCGTGAGTTTGCCCTTACCAAGCCCGAGTTGTACGCTGGAGTCTGGACATGGACTCGCGGTGGCGGATGGGGTGGCCCCTATATCAAGGATGAGTTGTGGTGTGACCTCAATGCATGGGTTGTGGCGCAGTGGGCGAGCGACCCGACGCAGCGCGAGGAGGATATATTTAATAGATATGTCGTTGAGCGAATGATGCTGAAGGGCGACGATGTGGCTAAGTTCCGTCGTCTCGCTCTATTGTCGGCCGACGCAGTGGTTCGTGGCAAGAATACGATTCAGAGCGATATAGCACGTTGGTGGACTCGCGACGAGGGTATCAGTTGGCCGAGCTTCTCGTCGAAGGAGGGTGCCGACCGCGCGGTGGCTCAGAAGTTGGAGTCGTTGGAGATGTGGCGCGAGATCATAGAGTTGGCCAAGGAGATTGGTTGGCACGATGAGCAGACGCGAACTCATGTCATTGGATCGTGCTACTATGGTTACCATCTCTATGAAATCTATCGAGTTGTGGTGACGATGAGTGTGGCTTGTGAGCGTGGCGATTGGGCGCAGGTGGCTGAGTTGATCGATCAGTACGATGTGGCGTGGCGCGAATATGACGCGTTGCCAAGTCAATATTCGCAGTTGGCAACCCTCTATCATCGCGATTACAAGCGTCATATCAAGAAGCCCGTAGATATCGAGGTCGATAAACTGCGTCAGCAGGCCGAAGTCAAGGCGGCAATGGCCAAGTAGTCGAGGCGACTGATTATTACTTTTTGCGAGAGTGCTCTGTGCGCTCTCGCTTTTTTTTGTGATTAGCGGTGTTGTTGGTTGATGTAGATTTTGAACTCTTGAAAAATAACATTAACTTTGTAGTGGATAATTGATTTTTTGTAAGTGATGCGCCGTCTACTCCTCATGATACTCTGTATGATTGGTGTCGCCTCGATGGTGGCAGCACAGAGTGTTGGCGTGGTGATGAATGGTGGTGGAGCCAAGGGGTTGTACCATATCGGTGTGCTGGAGGCTTTGGAGCAGCAGGGTGTGCCGATCGACTATGTGGCAGGAACCTCGATGGGTGCGATCGTTGCAGGGTTGTATGCAGCGGGTTATTCACCCTGCGAGATCCACGAATTGGCGGTGTCGGATGAGATCAAAACGTGGGTCACGGGGTATATAGATCCCAATCTAGGTTACTATTTTCGCAACAATCGCAACGCCCTAATGCAGGGCAAACCGTTGCTGTCGCTTCGCTTCGACCCGTCGAAGGGTCGAGTGTTGGATGTCGAGCAGGCGGATGATGCTATCCCTCAGAGTTTGATCTCGACCACGCAGATTGATATGGCACTCAATCGACTCTTTGCATCGGCTACGGTGGCGTGCGAAGGTGATTTCGAGCAACTTATGATCCCCTTTTTGAGCGTCTCGAGTGACGTGACTCGTGGGCGCGACACGATCTCGATGTCGGGTGATTTGGGTCTGGCTATTCGCGCCTCGATGTCGATACCACTGGTCTATAGCCCTGTGGTCGACTCTATGGGGCATCTTCTCTTCGATGGTGGTGTCTACAACAACTTTCCGATTGCCGATATGCAGCGCGAGTTCGCCCCCGATTTCATAATCGGAGTATCGTGCACCAATGACAATATCCAACCTAGTGCATCGCTCTCGCTCATCGACCAGGTGATGGTTCTGTTGGTCAATCGTCGTGTGGCTGAGATGCCGCAGAATGGTATGATTATCGAGCGCAATGTCGATGTGGGAATGTTGGATTTTAGCTCTGCCGAGGCGGTTATAAGGTTGGGTTATGACGATACGATAGAGCAGCTGGACTCGCTGATGGGCTATATTGACCAGTCGTCATTGCGTTCTGCGGAGTACTATGCCGAGCGTCGTCGTGAGTTTAATAGCCGCAAGCCCGATCTGTTGATTGGCTCGTTCAACATAGATGGTCTTACATCAAACCAAGAGACCTATGTTCGACGGTCGATGTTGAAGCGTCGTGCGCGCAGCGATAGGGGTGAGGGGGGTGAGAGCTTCGAGGCTCTGCAACGAAATATGTATAAGGTGTTGTCGAGTGGCGATTTCGTGACGGGCTATCCACAGATTAGCTACGATGACTCTACGCGGCTCTACGACTTTGAGCTTCAGATGGAGCACAAGCCCTCGTTGAAACTTACGTTGGGTGGAAACATCTCGTCGACCCCCTTCAATCAGGTCTATGCAGGGTTGAACTACACCTCGATCGGAGGTATCAAACAGGTGGCCAATGCGGAGCTATATCTCGGGCCAATATATGTCACTAGCCGTATTGGGTATAGTGCTGAGTTCTACTCGCGCTTTCCGCTATTTGTCGATATGTACTACAACTTTGCGAACAAGAATCTTCAACATGGCGATTTTGGTAATTTGACGACGGTGGACAACACGCGTCAGATTAAATACCTCGACCACTACCTCTCGCTGGGTGTCGGCACCCCGATCATGCGTCGTTCCTATCTACAGTTGCGCACCAATATCGGTCGAGAGACCTTCGACTACGATGCCAATGAGTATGAGACGACCGATCAGGGAACATTCGACAAGACGAGGTTTCAATATGTCGCCACCAAGGTGGATGTGGAGAGCAGCACGTTGGACAATCTCTACTATCCCACGCGCGGTTCGTCGCTCTCGATCTCGGGGTTGGGGATCTTGGGAGTCGAGGTTAGTTATGCAAAAAATGCTACGGATACGTTGATTACCAACCAGTTTGCGGCCAATCGTTCGTGGATCGGAGTGCAGGTTAACTATGCCAAATATTTTAGCCTCACATCTCTGGATGGTGTGTCGTTGGGAATGAGTGTTGATGGTATATATACGACGATCCCAAATATGTATGCTCAGACCACGCGACAATTTATCATGCCTGCGTTTCAGCCCACGCCCCACAGCAAGATGGTCTATATGCCCGAGTACTCGGCAACGAGTTATGTGGCCGCAGGTCTGATGCCGTCGTTCCGTTTGGTGCGCGATCTCTACCTGCGCGGTGAGTTCTACGCTATGTTGCGTGACCGCTATGTCGACCCACTAACCATCGAGCCATCGGTGCCCGACGGCACTCAGAGCGAGTTTAGTTTGAAGTATATCTCGCAGGTGTCGTTGGTCTACAACTCGACGATTGGGTCGATGAGTCTGGCTGTGGCCAAGTACAATCTGTCGGATTGGAACAATACATATTTGACATTTAACTTCGGCCATACGATATTTTCACCTCGTGGAACATTTGATTAAAGCTAACAATTTTTGTGAGAAAATTTTAGAATCGGATAATTTTGTGTAAGTTTGCATCCAAAACTTAAACAGATTCTTAGAAACCAATGAAACAGACAAACCCAACAGCAATATTGCTTATGCACTGCCCCGACCGCGAGGGTATTATCGCTATAGCCTCGAACTTTATCACCAAACGCGGAGGTAACGTTATCAACCTCGATCAGCATGTCGATCGCGAGGAGGGTGTTTTCTTTATGCGTTTGGAGTGGGATTTGACTAACTTTACGGTGGCGCGTGCCGATATTCGAGGGTTGATTGAGCGCATCTTTACGCAGCGCTATGGTGTGAGTTTTGAGTTGTATTTCTCGGATGAGAAGCCTCGTATGGCCATCTTTGTATCGAAGATGTCGCACTGCCTCTACGACCTTTTGGCGCGTTATACGGCTGGGGAGTTGAATGTTGACATTCCTATGATTGTGAGCAACCATCCCGATATGGAGTCTGCGGCGAAGCGTTTCGATATCCCTTATTACTATATTCCGATCACCAAGGAGACTAAGGCCGAGCAGGAGCGTAAGACGTTGGAGTTGTTGCACGAGAAGGGGGTAGATTTTGTGGTGTTGGCGCGATATATGCAGATTATCTCGCCCGAGTTCATCACCCACTATCCTAACAATATTATCAATATCCACCACTCCTTCCTCCCTGCGTTTGTGGGTGCGAAGCCCTACCATGCGGCTCATGCGCGTGGCGTGAAGTTGATTGGAGCGACAAGCCACTATGTGACCTCGGATCTTGATGCAGGGCCAATCATTGAGCAGAATATTACGCGCATCTCGCACCGTGACACGGTAGAGAGTCTAGTGAGCAAGGGTCGCGATTTGGAGAAGATCGTACTTTCGCAGGCTGTCGAGAAGCATATTAGTCGCATGATTCTGTCGTATAAGAACAAAACGGTGATTTTCGCTTAAAAAAAAACTGTTTGCGTAGATTTGCTATTAGGCGTTGATTATCAGGCGCGAGGGTTGATGTTTGAAAATAAAGTTCCAGAAGTTTCGAATTTTTATCTCAAAAAGTTTGGATAAAACAAAAAAACCTCTTATATTTGCATCACCAAACAACGCGGTGGATTCATCTAAGGGCTAGGATACCTGCCTCTCACGCAGGACATAGGGGTTCGAATCCCCTATCCACTACACGAAAACGAGCAACCTTCAATAGGTTGCTCGTTTTTTTGGGTGGTTGTGTGCCTCTTTAGTATGGTCGCAGCCATCCGCTCCATCGTGGGCCACAGTTGCTGGGGGTGGCTATCTGGTCGAGATCTATCTTGGGCGCTCCGATTGTGGGCTGCGTTGCCAAAATTGGATCAACTAATACTTGCGGTATCTCGACCCCTGCGACACTTATTGTCGAGCGTTCGTAGGTGGCTGCGATAAATCCACTGCCCGTCAATGCTCCATCTCTGCCCTCGAGGTGCGACTCTTCGAAGCCTATGCCGCTCGTGTCGGTGTTGTTGTCATCTATCAAACGCGATGTCGAGGTGCGACTCGTCACCACAAGGTTCTGCGACAACGTTACGTCGCGAGCGACAACCGTCCCTCGGCTGCCGACCCCAAACGAGAAGTTCTCGCTACACTCCACCATCGTATTGCGCGAGATCTCGACATCCACCACAGGGTCATACTCGTTTAACGCGCCATTCTCGATGCCCAGCTGTATGGAGATGGCCGCACGCTCGTTGCCCGATATTTGGCCATAGAAGTAGTTGTCGAAGATGCGATGTCCGCGGTTGATTACCCTCACGCCACCTGCGCGTGGTGTGTTGTTGGCCAAGAATAGATTCTGCGATATGGTATTGTTGTTACCATGTCGCAGCGTTACGCACCCCACGCACTCCAAGAATGTATTGCCATGGATGGTGTTATCGCCCGATTTGATCGATATAATCTCGATCTCGCCATTACACCTATAGAAGAAGTTATTCTCGACCCTCGTGCTGCTATTTGTCAAGCTATTTGAACTATCGCCAATTCGGATCGCCTCCTGCCCATTCTCCTCGCGGTTGTGGCTCTTGGGGCGGTAGAAGTAGTTGTTTCGTATGGTGTGGTGGTCGGCCTTAGCGTTTTTGTGCCATACGACGATATATAACCCTTTGTTATCTTTGTTGCCCATGTAGCAGTGCTCGACGGTGTTGTGTGTGCCGTAGAGGTTGATCCACACATCGTCGTATGATTTGTCGTCGGGCACACACGCGTCGAACGAGCAGTCACTGATGGTGGAGTAGTTGGCCTCGCGACGGTTGTGTTGGAAATCTACGATGTGCCCCTTGCGTGTGGGCGATGTGGCCACGCAGCCGTTGAATGTTAGGTTGTAGAGGTGGATGTGGTCGGCTCCGATCTTGATCTGCGACGCTCCGCCAATTATCACCTTGTCGGGTTGTTCGCCTCGGATGTATATCTTATCTTGCGCTGTTCCACTCGTGGTTATGGCTAGCTCCATATCTCGCCACTCGCCATTGGCTAGCACTATCTCGTCACCTGGTGCCACGCGCTGCATTGCGGCATCGAATTGCGATTTGTCGGCCACCTTGAAGCTGTTGTTGGCCTTGGGTTGTGCTGCGCTGACCATCGTCGTTGCGCAGATCAACAACATCGATATGATTAGATCTCTCATGGTTGTTTAGGGTTGGTGAATAGGTTTTGTAGTAAAGGTAGTATAAATTGGCGAGATTGTCAATTGGGCGGATAGAAAATTGTCAATTGGATTGATGAAAAAAAAGAGAGAGTCGAAAAGATTTAACATCTTCTCGACTCTCTCTTAGTCGGGGTACCAGGATTCGAACCTGGGACCCTCTGCTCCCAAAGCAGATACGCTAACCGGACTGCGCTACACCCCGTCTCTAATTGTGTGTGCAAATATAAGTGGTTTTTGTGATACTACCAAATTTTTTGCCATTTATTTACTATAAAAGTGCTATTTTATCGAATATGAGTGCGATTTTAGACTCTACGAATGGATATATCGACTCAATCATAATCCACAATATCCAGAGCGTCACCACAAATTTCAACCCCGTACCAAAGATAAATGCTAGAAATGTCCCGAAACCAACGCCAAATGCGCGCCCAACATCCTCTCGATTGTGGCTTATCTCACCCATCACAGCTCCAATAAAGGGGCCAACAACGATGCCAAATGGCGGAAATGCAATCAATCCAACCACCATGCCGATCGTCGCACCAACCATCCCCGACTTCGAACCGCCCAACCGCTTGGTCATATATATAGGTAGAAAATAGTCAACCACACTCACCACAATGCAGACGGCAATCCAGATAATCAACTCGCGAGTCGACACAACATCAACAGGCAGAAAATAGCCCAACGTCAACCCAACAACACTAATAATAGGGCCAGGTAAGATCGGTAACAGAGCGCCCAAAACACCAACCACCGCACATAGCAGCGCTATAATATATAATATGGTATCCATGCCCCCCCCTCTCTTCGAAAAAAAAGCCTCTACTTAATCAATTTGTTGCTCGCCGTGTCGGGGAATATAACCCATGGCTTGAACACCTTGGCATCCTCAAACTCCAACTGTGCATAGGAGATGATTATGATTACATCTCCGATCTGTGCACGACGTGCCGCAGCCCCATTGAGACATATACATCCACTTCCGCGCTCGCCCTTTATGATATAGGTCTCGAACCTCTCGCCATTGTTGTTGTTGACAATAGCCACCTTCTCGCCCTCGATCATGTTTGCGGCATCCAAAAGGTCTGCGTCAATCGTGATGCTGCCTACATAGTTGAGATTCGCTTGTGTGACGCTCACACGGTGAATCTTCGACTTTAGTACCTCGATCATCATCTTCATTCCTATTTCAGTTTTATATTATCAATTAGACGTACCGCTCCAGCTTTGACAGCGATACACCCTTGAATAGACTCTGCTTGCGACCACTCCTCGATCGACTGCATGGTTGTGGCATCGACAACTGCGAAGTATACAACCTCGAGCAACTCGCACTCGCCAATGCGACTGCATACCTGCTCGATAACCTCCGCTACACTCTTTGTCCCCACACTATCGATATTTACACTATTGGCCGCCTCGCTCAAAGCCTTGTATATCAACGGTGCAGCCGCTTTGTGCTCAGCCGTGAGCAGCTGGTTGCGCGATGATAGAGCCAAGCCGCTCGACTCGCGCACCGTCTCCACCGTCACAATCTCACACTTTGTCTTGCACTCTCGCATCATCGCACCTATAACGGCCACTTGTTGAAAATCCTTCTGCCCAAAGTAGCTGCGCGTAGGTTTTACGATCTCAAACAATCGACTCACAACCTGTGCCACACCATTGAAGTGTCCTGGACGCGAAGCCCCCTCCATCGGTTTGTCGACCCCTGCAAGGTCAAATACTCGATCATCCTGCTGTGGATATATCTCCTCGACGCTTGGTGCAAACACCACATCGACCCCAGCCGCCTCAAGCAGCTTGCAATCAGCCTCCAACGTGCGAGGGTAGTGCTTCAAATCGTTGGCATCGTTGAACTGTGTGGGGTTGACAAATATACTCACCACCACCACATCGCACTCTCTGCGAGCGCGATCCACCAACGCGATATGCCCTGCATGCAACGCCCCCATCGTCGGTACGAATCCAACGACGCTGCCGCTTGCGGCATTAAGCTCTTGTTGCAGAGTTGTTACCTTTTCGGTTATTTTCATAACTCAATATTAAAAACATATTAACAGCCATAAGGCCACTAGCGCAGCAAAGGTAAAAACAATATATGAGAATGTGAAGATTTTTTCTCGTTTTTTAGTACGGCACAGTTATTATTATTACCTTTGAATCACGTTTTTTTGTTAAAATTAGTTATTTATGTGTGAACAACCATGGATTTTAGATAGATTTGACGATTGTCAAATTTTGCGATACGAGGTGCCAGGCTTCGAAGAACTACCGCTCGACGAGAAGATATATATATACTATCTCGCGAGAGCTGCGCGCGAGGGGCGCGATATTTTGCTGGATCAGAACTTTAAATATAACATATATATTCGCAATCTATTTCGCGCAATACTGACTCATTATCAGGGGGATCAAAATTGTGAAGAGTGGTGTGGCATGGTTAAGTATGCCAAACATATCTGGTTTGCCAACGGTATCCACCACCACTATTCGGGCGAGAAGTTCACCCCCGAATTTAGCGAATCATATTTTCGACGTGTGGTTGACTCGATCCCCGTGGAGCAGTTGCCGCTGCCTGGTGGAGTGCCGTTGACGCTTGTTGCGCAGATATTGTTTGACCCAGAGCTGTTTCGTTGGCGCATTACGCGTAGTGTCGATGTCGATGTGGTCGAGACTTCAGCCTGCAACTACTACGATGGTGTGACCACGCAGCAGGCGCAAGAGTTCTACTCGGGTGTTGTCGATGGCGAGCCAACCGCTCTCCATCCGCTCAATTCGCGATTGGTCGCTACGGCCGATGGTGGGGTAGAGGAGCAGGTCTACTCACTTGCGGGGCGCTATGCCGCGTATATCGAGCGAATAGTCTATTGGCTCAACCAAGCATCGACGGTGGCCAACGATCGCCAGCGCGAGATTATCGAGCTGTTGGTGGAGTTTTATACTACGGGTGACGCTGCCAAATTCGATGAGTATAGTATCGCATGGCTGCGCGATAGTGGGTCGCGTGTCGATTTTATCAATGGTTTTATCGAGGTCTATGGCGATCCAATAGGACTGAAGGGGGCGTGGGAGTCGTTGGTGAACTTCCGCAACGAGGAGGCTAGCCGTCGCACCTCGATCATTGCGGCCAATGCTCAATGGTTCGAGGATCACTCGCCAATCAATCCCCTCTATCGCAAACCCGAGGTTACGGGTGTCTCGGCCAAGGTCGTAACGGTGGCGATGTTGGGTGGCGATTGTTATCCAGCCACACCAATCGGTATCAACCTGCCAAATGCAGAGTGGATCCGTCGCGATTATGGTTCAAAGTCGGTGACCATCGACAACGTGACGCACGCCTACGACAAGGTGTCGCAAGCCTCGGGATTTGTCGAGGCCTTCTACTATGGCGAGTCGCTGCGAGCCGATATTGGCGAGTGGGGCAAGATGACCGACGACCTGCATACCGATCTTCACGAGTGTGTCGGTCATGGTTCGGGACGTTTGGCCGATGGGGTGTCGCAAGATGCTCTGGGCAGTTACTCATCGGTTGTCGAGGAGTGTCGCGCTGATCTCTATGGCCTATATTACATGGGCGATGATCGGTTGATCGACTTAGGGTTGGTACCCTGCAAGGCGGCAGTTGCGGCCTACTACACCAAATATATCACTAATGGGGCGTTGACGCAGTTGGCGCGTATCAAGTTGGGCGATAATGTTGAGCAGACGCACATGCGCAATCGCAAGATCATATCGGAGTGGTTGTTGGAGCGCACGGCCGATAGTGGTGCTGTTTGCATGAGCCAGATTGATGGCTGCACCTATATTGTATTGCGCGATGCCGATGAGGTTCGGATGATGATCGGGGAGCTATTGTGTGAGATCCAACGTATCAAGAGCGAGGGCGATTTGGTCGCCGCGCGAGATTTGGTTGAGCGTTTGGGTGTTCACATCGATGGGTCGTTGCATGCCGAGATTCTGGAGCGTTATGCGCGGTTGAATATCTCGCCCTACAATGGATTTGTCAATCCACGCTATGAGTTGGTCATGGATGGCGATCGCATAGTCGATGTGTTGTGTGAGCAACCGCAGTCGCTAGATCTGTTGGCGGAGTTTGCCTAGTAGCGGGTTTTGTGAGGTGTGATGATGTTTTTCGATGCGTGTTATGGTTTTTCGCTACTCATTGTCCCGATAAGGTTGCAAATGTGAAATATTTTATTTAACTTTGCGTCTGCAAATTGCACGTCAATTTTGTGATGGTCTCGTAGCTCAGCTGGATAGAGCATCAGATTTCTAATCTGACGGTCACAGGTTCGAATCCTGTCGGGATCACTTTTCGAAATGCCAATTGCCTTGTTGAGGTGATTGGCATTTTTGATTGTTGCAGGGGCTATAGTAGCCCCGATTCGTAGTAGATGATGATCTGTTCGATGATCTGATCCTCTTGCGAGTGGCCATATTCGCTCTTGAGGTCTTGGCCAAAGAGGCGGCCGATGCCCTGCCAAAATGATGCGACGAATGCTCCGCGAAACTCATCAACAACCTCATAGGCCGTGTACTCCGTCTGGCGATCTATCAGGCGCAACAGCACTCGGCCTTGGGTCTGGGTCATGCGCCTCATCACGGGCGTATACTCCTCGAGCAGCTGCTTGTAGATCTCTTTTGTATACTCTTTTTGGCTCTTTTTGTTTGGCAACTTCGACAGCTCACGCTCCAAGTCGACCATCTTCTCGTGTGCCAACTTCGCGATGGGGTAGACCTTTTTCACAGCATCGACCAGACGCGAATAGCGACGCATATCGGCCTTGCGCGAGAAGCAGACCACGGGCTGTAGATGCACCATCGCGATCCGCTCACCCTCGTGCTCGACCCACTCCGTGCGCAGATAACACTTGCTAGAGGAGGTTACACTTGCCGCCATCGAGGAGCCGATTGCGGTCACCAAACATAGAGTGATTGCATATGTCGCAAAGATCTTCATGCTATACAAAAGGGTATTTTCAGATTTGTCCTATCTCTACAAACTTACACAAAATATTAGAATTACAACCGATGGTGGGCGAGAAAGATCTCTTTTGTGCAGAAAAAATCCCACGAGAATTTAAACTCTCGTGGGAATATCCGAATTTTCGAACCCTTGTTAAAAGTGGCTCAACCTCTCTAATAGTTCTCCTTCTTAGGCTCGAAGTATGCCTGAGCATGCTTGCACGCTGGGCATAGTGTTGGCGCTGTATCGCTCTCCTCGGTCACATATCCGCAGTTACGGCACTGCCATACCACTGGCTCCTCGCGCTCGAAGAAGTTTCCAGCCTCCAAACGCTCCAACAACTTGCGATAGCGCTTCTCGTGCTGCATCTCGACCATCGCGATACGACGGAATGTCTCGGCAATCTCGGGGAATCCCTCGCGGTCGGCCACCTCTGCCGCCTCCTTATACAACACATCCCACTCCTCGTACTCGCCTTCGGCTGCTTGACGCAGATTCTCGGCCGTAGTTAGGATCTCGCCTGCTGGGAACGACGCTGTGATCACAACCTCGCCACCCTCTAGATATTTGAAAAACATCTCGGCGTGCTCCTTCTCCTGATCGGCTGTCTCTTGGAATGTACCTGCGATCTGCTCATATCCCTCCTTCTTTGCGCGGCTTGCAAAGAATGTATAGCGATTGCGTGCTTGGCTCTCGCCTGCAAAAGCCTTCAATAGGTTCTGCTCTGTCAATGTTCCTTTTACTGTCACCATAGTTGTTTATCTTTAATGTTTAGCACAAATTTAAAATAAATTTATTTGATTTACTAATTTTTTCGATCACAATTTCTTATCCTGCTATAAATGGAAATTATCTTGCAAAATCCTTGCAAATCGAGACAAAATATATAACTTTGTCGCCAGATCTTATTTAGGGGTGCTGCGATATCTTATAAATTGCGGCTGAGATTATACCCGTTGAACCTGACGCAGGTAATGCTGCCGCAGGGAGTTTATCGGACAAAAATAAGAATCCAGTCTTGCGGGCACAGCCTCTAAGTCCGTATGGCGCAACACTTTTTATACAATGGAAACATTAGTTTCAAGGGGGATCATCAACTCCTATTTCGAGAAATTATCACGCAACCTTACACTCGATGCAGCAATCGTCGGCGGTGGCCCTTCGGGTCTCGTGGCGGCTTACTATCTTGCAAAAGCTGGCAAGCGTGTGGCTCTGTTCGAGCGCAAATTGGCACCTGGTGGTGGAATGTGGGGTGGTGCGATGATGTTCAACGACATCGTTGTTCAGAGCAACGTGCTACCAATCCTCGACGAGTTGGGGGTGGCCTACACTGCAGGTGAGTCAAATACGGATACTTATATCGTAGACTCGGTACACGCAACATCGGCTCTGATCTACGCTGCGACAAAGGCGGGAGCCACAATTTTCAACTGCTACTCGGTTGAGGATGTTGTATTCAAGGCCGAGGAGGTGGCTGGATTGGTTGTCAACTGGGCACCCGTAATCCGCGAGGGTATGCATGTCGACCCGCTTATTATCACATCGACTGCCGTGCTCGAGGGTACGGGACACGACTGCATGATTGCAAAGACCGTGGCGCGCAAGAACTCCGTGAAGTTGAACACCCCGACGGGTGAGGTTATTGGCGAAGGGTCGTTGGATATCGACGCTGCAGAGCCTGCAACCGTAGTCAATACCAAGGAGATATACCCAGGGTTGTTCGTCTCGGGAATGGCGGCAAATGGCGTAAATGGATCGCCTCGCATGGGGCCAATCTTCGGTGGTATGTTGCTATCGGGCGTTCGTGCTGCCGAGTTGATGATTGCAAAGATTGAGTCTAAAAATGAGTAATCAAGATTTTGGCCTATGTGTGATAATCACCGCACCAAAACTTAGCTATACGGAGGTGGCCGAGGTGTGTGTGCGCTGTGGGGTGCGTTACCTGCAACTGCGCGAGAAGCACCTCTCGGATCGTGATATTCTGAGTGCGGCCGACGAGATTCTCGCGGTCACACGTGGCACCGAGACGCTATTTGTCATGAACGACCGTGCCGATTTGGCGCTACTCGCAGGAGCC
This sequence comes from Rikenellaceae bacterium, assembly GCA_047174185.1. Classification (GTDB taxonomy): domain Bacteria; phylum Bacteroidota; class Bacteroidia; order Bacteroidales; family Rikenellaceae; genus Alistipes. The sequence continues at coordinate 16,633 of JBCQUH010000002.1, forward strand.
GATATGTTGCACCTCGGCCAAGATGACATCTCGATAGAGGCGGCACGCACCATCTTGGGCGACATGCCTATAGGGTTGTCGACACACTCGTTGGCTCAGGCGCGCGAGGCGATCGCAAAATCGCCTCGCTATATAGGCTTTGGCCCTATATACGCCACCACGACCAAAGCAAACCCCGACCCTACCGTTGGAACCGATCTGTTGAGGGAGTTGATGGGCGAGTTGGGCGATGACTCACTACCCGTGATTGCGATTGGCGGAATATTTCCCGAGAATGTGGAGTGTGTAGTCAGCGCTGGGGCACGCAACATCTGCCTCGTGCGTCATCTGATGGAGTCGGCGACCTGCCAAGAGCTAGAGCGCAAGATCAAAGAGCTGCAACAGCAACTCTAAAAGTGCTATAAACAGAGAGGGTTGAGATCACGCGATCTCAACCCTCTCTCTCTCTATTTATCCACTTCGATTAGCTACCGAAGTTATCGTAGAGGATGTTCTCTGGTGGAACACCCAAGCTATCCAACATATTGACAACTGCCGAGATCATCATCGGAGGTCCACACATCAAGTACAAACATCCCTCTGGATCCTCGTGGTTCTTAAGATAGTTCTCAAACAATACGTTGTGAACAAATCCTGCCGTATATGGTACTCCAGCCTCGTCAGCCACTGGATCGGGACGATCCAACGCCAAATTGAATGAGAAGTTCGGGAAGTCAGCCGTAATCTCAGCGAAATCATCCATATATGGAACCTCCTTCAAAGCGCGTGCACCGTACCAGAACGATACTGGCTTGTCACTCTTGATACGCTTAAACAGATCCATGATGTGGCTACGCATAGGTGCCATTCCAGCTCCTCCACCAATAAATACCAACTCCTGATCGGCTGGCATATTATCGGGCAGGAAGAACTCTCCATAAGGGCCAGATACAGTAACCTTATCACCTGGCTTACGCGAATAGATATATGAAGAGCAGATTCCTGGATTAACCTTCTCAAATGCGCCTGCCGCACGGTTGAACGGTGGGGTAGCGATACGGATATTCAACATCACGATATTTCCCTCCGATGGGTGGTTGGCCATTGAGTAGGCACGATATGTTGGCTCGGGGTTCTTTGTCTCCAATGCCCACATATTCATCGAATCCCAATCCTCGCGGAACTGAGGCTCAACCTCCATATCCGAGAACTTGATCGAGTCATACTTCGGAACGTCAATCTGGATATAACCTCCACTGCGGAAATTCAAGGTCTCGCCCTCGGGCAATTTAACCACAAACTCCTTCAAGAAGGTCGAGATAGAGTTGTTCGATACAACCTCGCACTCCCACTTCTTAACTCCCAAAACCTCCTCCGAAACTGCGATCTTCATATCCTCTTTAACCTTTACCTGACAACCCAAACGCCAGTGCTCCTTCTGCATCTTGCGGTTGATAAAGCCAGTCTCGGTAGGCAGAATCTCGCCGCCCCCCTCCAGAACCTGACACTTACACATTCCACATGATCCTCCACCTCCACAAGCCGAAGGTAGGAAAATTTGATTCTCGGCCAACGTGTTCAACAACGTCGAGCCACTCTCGGTAGTGATAACTTTTTCACCACCGTTGATGTCGATCGTAACCATTCCCGATGAGGTCAACTTCGCCTTGGCCAACAATAGCAAGCCAACCAAGATCAATGTGATAACCAAGAATGATACAATCGCAAAAATTATTGTCGTAATCATCTTTATACTCTCAATTTATGTTTTACAACTGAATACCCGAGAACATCATAAACGCAATACCCATCAATCCTGTGATGATGAAGGCGATACCTGGCCCCTTGAGAGCAGCAGGGATCTGCGAGTATTGTGTCTTTTCGCGAATCGCTGCCATCATGATGATAGCCAACCACCAGCCCAAGCCCGAACCCAAGCCATAGACTACCGAGTCGCCCAGCGATGTGATCTCGTTCGACAACACCTTCTGCTGCATAAACAGCGAACCTCCCAAGATCGCACAGTTCACAGCGATCAGTGGCAAGAAGATTCCCAACTGATTGTACAGCGTTGGCGAGAACTTCTCGACAACCATCTCTACCAGCTGCACAAACGAGGCAATAACGGCAATAAAGACGATAAAGGTCAAAAAGCTAAGGTCTACACCCTCGGCCAACGCTCCAGCCTTGAGCACATACTCATTCAACAAATAGTTCAACGGAACGGTCATGATCATGACAAATGTCACTGCAGCACCCAATCCCAATGCGGTCTTGACACTCTTCGATACGGCAATATAGGAGCACATACCAAAGAAGAATGCGAATACCATGTTGTCGATAAAGATCGACTTAATAAATAGATTCAATGTTTCCATACTTTATCCTCTCCTATTTTTCTTGTAGATCTTTATTACCCGAACGGTGGAACCAGATGATACATCCCGTGATGATCAACGCCATAGGTGGGAACAACATCATACCATTGTTGTAGTAGAAACCACCCTCCGATGCGTACCATGACATAGGGATAATCTGGAAGCCCAACAACTGTCCCGAGCCAAACAACTCGCGGAAGAAGGCGATCGCTACCAAGATCAAACCATATCCCAAACCGTTACCAACACCATCCAAAAAGGCTGCCCATGGCTTGTTGCCCAACGCAAATGCCTCGACACGTCCCATGATAATACAGTTGGTAATGATCAATCCAACGTAGACCGACAACTGCTTCGAAACGTCATATACAAACGCCTTCAACACCTGATCTACCAAGATAACCAACGCTGCGATGACAACCAACTGAACGATGATACGAATACGCGATGGAATACCACTACGCATCAGCGACATCACAAGGTTGGCAAACGCCGTAACAACCATTACCGAGAGCGCCATAACGATGGCTGGCTCCAACTTAACTGTCACTGCCAATGCCGAGCAGATACCCAAAATCTGAACGATTACTGGGTTGTTACCACTCAAAGGCGAGGTGAGAGTCTTTATATTTTTAGCCGAAAATAGAGGCTCTTTTTCACTTGTACTCATAGCGCTCTTTTACTTTTTATTATTTGACAATTCACCACGCACCTGCTCGAAGTAGGTCATATAGCTTCCTAGGCTCTCGCGCAACATTGCACTCACTCCATCCGAGGTCTTTGTTCCTCCTGTGATGGCATCTACCTCATGCTTCGCTGCAGAACCACTTGTTGCAGCACCGCCCTTGATAAGCTTGACAGATACAAAGTCCGAACCCTCGAACAACTCCTTGCCAACATACATCGCCTGATGTTTTGCTGTAGCGATCTCGGCTCCCAAACCTGGAGTCTCACTTGCATGGTCGATAACGATTCCTGCAATTGTGCTCATATCCTCCTGCAATGCAACATAGCCCCAAATAGCGCCCCACAATCCCGAACCTGTAACGGGGATTACAACGCGTCCATCGGCCGCCTGAAAGATCGGCAAGATGCCGTTCTGGTGAGCTGCGCTAAGATCCGACAACAGATCAATAACCGCTGCCTCGCTAACCGACTCCACCTTCGCACCCGACTTGTCTACGGCAAAGGCTGTGATATACTCATCGTAATTCTCCGCCTCGGCCGACAATGCCGTAAGGATTGCCATCTTCTTCTCATTCAATACATTTGTCTCCTGAAGTGGCTGCAACTGCATCGCAACAAATGCCAATACGGCCGCCACCATAACAACCATAGCCGTAGCATAGGTCAAGATATAGGCGTTGCCATTCTTGTCGGCAAACAACCCTTTAGACTCCTGCTTCTGTATCTCAAACTCCGATGCTGGAACTTTACAAACTGGGCAGGTCTCGGGAGCTGAATCTCCTGTGTGGACGTATCCACAAACTTTACATATATAATTTGCCATACTCGCCTCTTATTTTACAGTTTTAACACGTGCATTGCGACGCGAGATATTCGCCTCCACAACATAATAATCTACAAGTGGCGCCAATGCGTTCATAAACAGAATCGACAACATCATACCCTCGGGGTAGGCTGGGTTGATGACGCGAATCAAGATCGCAATCGCTCCAGTCATAAATCCTACGATATACTTTGCCATATTCGTCTGACCAGACGTTACAGGGTCGGTCGCCATAAAGACAGCTCCAAATGCAAATCCTCCAACTACCATGTGGTGACACGCAGGAACGGCCATATAGCTTCCCTCGGCTCCAAATAGGTTGAACACAGCACCCATCGCCAAGCCTCCGACAAAGACACTCGCCATAGTTCTCCACGACGCAATACCCGTAAAGATCAAAATAGCTGCGCCTATTAATATAGCCAATGTCGAGGTCTCACCCACAGAACCTGGGATAAAACCAAGGAAGGCATCCATCACCGAATAGCTCATATCGCCCGTAGTCGACAACTGCTCCAATGCCGTAGCACCCGAGAATCCATCGGCAACAGCTGCGTTACCCGTCATCTGCGAGATCCAAACCGTCTCACCCGACATAGATGGGGTGTAGGCAAAGAATGCAAAGGCGCGAGCCAACAGCGCAGGGTTGAATACATTCATTCCCGTACCGCCAAAGACCTCCTTGCCGAAGATTACAGCAAACGCCGTTGCCAACGCCAACATCCACAATGGAATGTCGATAGGCATAATCAACGGTATCAACAATCCCGACACCAAAAATCCCTCGTTGACCTCGTGGCCTCGTGACTGCGCAAAGGCAACCTCAATTCCAAGACCCACAACATAGGCAACAATGATGAGTGGCAACAACTTCAAGAATCCAAACCAGAAGTTACCCCAGATAGTCGTTGCGGCAATAGCCTCGCCAACCGATCCACCATTGAGCATCATGAAGTTCTGAAGTCCCAAGTTATACATTCCAAACAACATCGCAGGCATCAACGCCACGATCACAACGATCATCGTACGCTTCAAGTCGATACTATCGCGGATGTGCGAACCCTTATGCGTTGTCGTATTTGGCACAAATAGAAATGTCTCCAAGGCATCGAACAACGAGCCGAAGGCACTTAGCTTACCTCCATTAAAGAAGTTTGGCTTTAGCTGATCTACTATATTTCTTATTGCTTTCATCTCTACGACTCCTTAATCATTATGTTAATACCCTTGCGAATAAGCTCCTGCATCTCATACTTCGATGGATCGACGAACTCACACAATGCGAAATCCTCCTCTACCACCTCGTAGATTCCCAAGCTCTCCATCTTGTCGATGTCGCCAGCGATGATCGCCTTCAATAGATGCATTGGGTAGATGTCCATCGGCAGATACTTCTCATAGAGACCCGTCACAACAAATGCTCTCTCGCCACCGTTGAGGTTGGTATCCAAACGATACTTCTTCGATGGACACAACCACGAGAAGTAGGTCTTAGAGACCGAGAAACGGTGGAAACGTGGCATTGCCCATCCCAACATCTCATACTTATCACCCTCTGGAATAACTGTCACCGCATTGGCATAGAACGACAAAAATCCATCGGCCGAACTCTTCGAGCCTGTCAACACTCCGCCACAGATGTAGCGCAATGAATCTCCCTCAGCCTGAGCCTTGATATTACCCTCAACGATCGAGGCGATTGGCGCACCTGCAACTACCTTGCAGTAGCGTGGCGACGACACCTCGCTACCAGCAACCGCGATCGTGCGAGTCATGTCAACCGTGCCATTCATAAATAATCGACCTACGATTGCCAAATCCTGAACGTTGATTGTCCAAACAACCTCTCCCTTGTTTACTGGATCTACGTGGTGGATCTGAACTCCAACATTTCCCACTGGGTGCTTGCCCGAGAATTTGTTAAGCTCCGCCCCCTTGAGATCCTTAAACACCCCAGGGTTCTTGGCATTGAGTCCCAAGTTAACCTTGCCTGGTGTAAGTGCTGCCAAAACCTCCAAACCCTTCTGTACAGCCTCCATGTCGCCATCCAACACAAAGTTGTAGTCTGGTGCCAATGGCGACGAATCGAATGTCGACACGAAGATCGACTTAGGAGTCTGTGCTGGGTCGGCAATGATTCCATAAGGGCGCTGAATGAGCATCGACCAGAGTCCCGACTCCAGCAATAGCTCGACAACCTCATCGCGAGTAGCCTTTGCAGGATCCACCGCGGCAAACTTCTTGTACGAGATCACAGCATCAGCCTCGACAACCACATTGAGAATCTTGCGCTTCTCGCCACGATTGATTGCTGCCACTGTTCCACTGACAGGTGAGGTGAAGATGATACGGTTATTCTCCTTGTTGTAAAAGAGTGGAGATCCCGCCTCTACCTTATCGCCCACCTTTACCAATAGTTTGGGTGCTACTCCTTCAAAATCGAGAGGCGACACTGCATACTGCGATGCCTGAGCCACACCTATAAGCTCTTTGACCGCTTCGCCCTCCAATTTGATGTCGAGACCCTTGCGTAGTAAAATGTTTTTCGACATTGTTATTGTTTGATTTATATAGTGATTATTATTTGTGTTTTGTTACATTCTAACCAACAAAATTCGCCACAAAGTTACATTTTTTTTTGTGTCGTTGTTAATCTTTTCACGATTATTTTTCACATTCAACTAAAAAATTTTAAATTTGCATCATCTTAATTTGTCTCTAACTAATATTTAGCTACAATTATGGAGTATCCATTTGTCAACATACATACCCATTTCGAGGAGCGCGAGGCACTAACAACCTCCTCTATCGGGATACACCCGTGGGATGCCGAGGATGCCGATCTATCGAGCGACGATGCGGCCATTGCCAACGAGGCGCGACAATCGGCCGAACTCGATGTCATGACGACGCAATGCGTGGGCGAGATCGGGTTGGACTTCTCGACAGCGGTCGATCGCACAGCCCAAAAACGGCTATTTATAGCGCAGTTGAAGTTGGCCAAGAAACATCGAAAAGTGGTTATCATCCACTGCGTGCGCGCATTCGAGGCGGTGATGGAGATCCTCGCTACATTCCCTCTGCGAGGGGTTGTATTCCATGGATTTATCGGTTCGGTGCAGCAGATGAACCAAGCCGTCGAGCGCGGTTACTACCTCAGCTTTGGCGAACGCACATTTGCATCGCCCAAGACGCAGAAGGCTCTACGCGAGGCACCAATTGAACAGATATTTTTCGAGACCGACACCTCCGACACCTCGATCGAGGAGATATACCAACGCGCCACAAAGCTACGCATCGAGGATGAGGCGACGCTGCGATGTGAACTATACAACAACTACAAACGACTATTCGATACCGATAAATAGATGATAAATAGTAACGATAACTGGCTGTCGCGCACCAACCTGTTGTTGGGCGACGAGAAGCTCGACACTCTACGCCATGCCAATGTTTTGGTCGTCGGGCTAGGGGGAGTTGGAGCCTATGCTGCCGAGATGATAGCTCGCGCAGGGGTAGGGCGCATGACCATTGCCGATGCCGATGTGGTAAACGAGAGTAACATAAATCGACAATTGGTGGCTCTGCACTCTACGATAGGGCGCGAGAAGTCGGAGATTTTGGCCGAGCGACTGCGCGATATAAACCCCGAGATAGAGCTTACGGTGGTGGCCAAGTATATAAAGGATGAGTTGACATACGAGCTGTTGGACTCTTCGAAATTCGACTACGTGGTAGATTGCATCGACACCCTCTCGCCCAAGATCGCGCTGATCGTGGGGGCGATGGAGCGCAACATCCCACTGGTCAGTTCGATGGGGGCAGGTGCCAAAACCGACCCTACACAGTTGGAGATCAAGGATATTGGCAAGACGCACCACTGCCCACTGGCACATATGTTGCGCAAGAGGTTGCACCGATTGGGCATCCGCAAAGGCTTCTGGGCGGTATTCTCGCCCGAACCCATGCGCGAGGGGGCGATGGTGTTGTGCGACGAACCCAACAAGAAGTCGAACGTGGGGACGATCTCCTACATCCCTGCGCTATTCGGCATCGGCTGCGCCTCGGTTGTGATCCGCGACCTACTGGGCGAGATGTGATAAAATAATAATAACTTATGAAGATCGTATTTCTAGATGAATATTCTCTGGGCGGAGTAGACCTCGCGCCTATTAGGAGTTTGGGGGATTATGTGGGCTACGAGATCACTACCACTGCCCAAGAGGTGATCGAGCGTTGTTGGGATGCACAGGTGGTAATTACTAATAAGGTGGTGCTCAATAGACAAACGCTTGCTCAATTAAAATCGCTACGCATGGTCTGCGTCGCAGCTACGGGGGTCAACAACGTCGACACAGTGGCGGCCGCGCAGTTGGGCATCGAGGTGCGTAACGCGGTGGGGTACTCCACCCAATCGGTAGCCGAGGCGACTCTAGCCTCGGCTTTGGCGCTGGTGCGCCACATTGGATACTACGACAACTACATAAAGTCGGGCAGCTACTTCCAGAGCGATCGCCTATTCAACTTCGACCGACAGATCGGGCAGCTTTGTGGCCGTCGATGGGGCATAGTCGGCATGGGGGCTATCGGTCGTCGAGTGGCTGAGTTGGCCTCGGCATTTGGATGCGAAGTGAACTATTTCTCCGTTTCAGGAGCTGTGCGCCACGAATCATGGCCGCGCGTTGAGCAGCTCGACGAGTTGTTGGCCACCAGCGATGTGGTCTCAATCCACTCACCGCTCACCGCCCAGACCGCAGGGTTGATTGGCGCACGTGAGATTGGGCTTATGCCTTCTCACGCAATATTGATCAATGTAGCACGCGGTGGAATAGTCGACGAAGTGGCACTTAGCAACGCTTTAAATAGCCGATCGATTGCAGCTGCGGCATTGGATGTATTCTCCTCGGAGCCGCTCCCTGCGACATCTCCGCTGCTGGCCGTCGACAACAAGGAGCAGCTACTGTTATCGCCTCATAATGCATGGTCGGCCGATCGAGCTATCGAACGGCTCGTCGTGGCTATCGTCGAGAATATCAAACTACTGAATTAACAACAATGGGGTGGTTAGCATCGACGCTAACCACCCCATTTGTCTATATATAGTTCGTCGATCTACATCTCGACCAACACATCACCCGTCATATCGGCTGGAGCCTCAAGCCCCATCAAACTCAATACCGTAGGTGCTACGTCGGCCAAAATACCGTCGCGAACACTCTTCACGCGATCCGACACAACTACGATCGGCACTGGATTCAACGAGTGAGCCGTATTGGCTGAACCATCAGCATTAACAGCGTTGTCGGCATTACCATGGTCGGCAATCATCACCACCTCGTAGCCATTGGCCTTAGCTGCCTCGACAACCGCCTCGACACACTCATCAACCGCTTTGATAGCCTTCTCGATAGCCTCGTAGATTCCCGTGTGCCCCACCATATCTCCATTGGCAAAGTTCAAACAGATGAAGTCAAACTTCTGCTCGCCCAACGCCACAACCAACTTATCTTTAACCTCATAGGCACTCATCTCGGGCTGTAAATCATAGGTGGCAACCTTTGGCGAAGCGACCAAAATACGATCCTCGCCATCGAAACACTCCTCGCGACCTCCATTCAAGAAGAATGTCACGTGGGCATACTTCTCGGTCTCGGCAATGCGCAACTGCTTCTTGCCCAACGACGCAACGTACTCACCCAATGTATTGGCAACATTCTCCTTGTTGAACAAGATGTGTAGACCCTCGAACTTCGAGTCGTAAGGGGTCATACAGCAGTAGTACAACGGCATCTTCGCCATGCCGAATTCAGGGTAATCCGTCTGTGTCAACACCTCGGTGATCTCCTTTGCACGGTCGTTGCGATAGTTGAAGAAGATAACCATGTCGTTTGGCTCGATACGTCCAACAGCCTCACCATCAGCACCCTTCTTGAATAGTGGCTTGATGAACTCATCGGTCACACCTGCATCGTACGACGCTTGCATAGCCGAAACCATATTATCAACACCCTCGCCTGTGCCCTTGACCATCAAGTCATAAGCCTCCTTGACACGCTCCCATCTCTTGTCGCGATCCATTGCATAGTAGCGACCAATGATCGACGCTACGACACCTGCCGACTCTGCGGCGTGTGCCTCCAACGCCTCGATAAATCCCTTTCCGCTACGTGGATCGGTATCGCGACCATCCATAAAGCAGTGGATATAGGTCTTGTCCAAACCATAAGCCTTCGAGATGTCACACAACTTGAACAGATGATCCAATGACGAGTGAACACCTCCATCCGAGGTCAAACCCATAAAGTGAACATTCACACCATTTGCCTTGGCATACTCAAACGCTGCCTTTACCTCCTCGTTCTCCATGATCGAGTTGTCGCGGCATGCACGGTTGATCTTGACCAAATCCTGATATACCACGCGACCTGCGCCAATATTCAAGTGTCCAACCTCCGAGTTACCCATCTGACCATCGGGCAGACCGACATTCTCGCCATCGGTGCGCAACTCAGCATGAGGATACTGCGCCGTCATCTCGGTGATATACTTAGGCTTCAACTGCGAGATCACATCTGCATTTGTTCCATCTCCGTTGCCCCATCCATCGAGGATCATAAGCAACACTTTTTTCTGCTTCATAAAAATTTATCTTTTATACGTTTATTATTTCAACTCTACCTCTCTGCGTCATTGCGGACTTGATCTATTAGTGTCCGATGAAATTTTGCGCACTATATTCGCGACACGTTTCGGCTCCCCAGAGCCGTCATCCTGAACTTGGTTCAGGATCCCTAACTGTCAATGTTTCTGGTCGTTAGAGGGATCCTGAATCAAGTTCAGGATGACGAAATTAAAATTTCGTCTCTCGGCCGTGACTTTTTCTCAAAGCAAGCCCCCTTGTTGCCAAATCTCCGCAATAGGCTATAAATAAGCATATTATAAAGAGGTGTGTGTTTTTTATCGGACACTAATAGACTTGATCCGCAATCCCTAATTCGAGCATACCCCCCCTACATATCATCGTTCGAGGGATTGCGGATCAAGTCCGCAATGACGCTTAGGGTTTAAATAACTTATTAGTCACCCTCCTAGGAGGGCTTCGGCTCGCAAGAGCCGACACACCCCAGCTTACTCTACTTCAACACCGCCTGCTCCTCGTACCCCTCGATCTTCTCGGTGGTGGTCATCAGATAGTCAATATCGTCGTAACCATTCACCAAACAGTGACGCTTATAGGGGGTAATCGCAAACTCCTCGCTGCGACCCGTCGCCAAATTGGTGATACGCTGCTCGGGCAGATTGACCTCAACCTGCATCGCAGCATCCGCCTCGATCGAGCCGAACAACTCCTCCAAAAACTCGGGCGTTACAACCACTGGCAACACAAAGTTATTCAAGGCATTGTTGCGAAAAATATCGGCAAAAAAGCTCGACACAACAACGCGGAACCCATAACCTGCAATCGCCCACGCAGCATGCTCACGGCTACTGCCCGACCCAAAGTTCTTGCCTGCAACCAACACCTCACCCGAATAGGTAGGGTCGTTGAGCACAAACTCCGAGATGGGGTTATCACTCTTGTCATAACGCCAATCGCGAAACAAATTGTCGCCAAATCCCTCACGCGTCGTAGCCTTGAGGAAGCGCGCTGGGATGATCTGATCTGTGTCGACATTCTCCAATGGAAGTGGCACACAGCTCGATGTCAATATATTTAGTTCTCTCTTCATCGTACAAAAATATTCAATTACAAAAACTCTCTCGGATCGGTAATCACACCCGTAATAGCCGCTGCGGCAGCCACCATTGGCGATGCCAACAGCGTGCGAGCACCCTGACCCTGTCGCCCCTCGAAGTTACGATTCGAGGTCGAGACACAATACATACCCTCGGGGATCTTGTCGTCATTCATCGCCAAACAGGCCGAACATCCAGGCTGACGCAGCTCGAAACCTGCCGCCTCGAAGATCTTGTCCAACCCCTCAGCGCGGATCTCGCGCTCCACAGCCCACGACCCAGGAACGATCCATGCCGTAACATCAGCAGCCTTTTGACGCCCCTCGACGATGGTTGCAAAGTCGCGGAAATCCTCTATACGACCATTCGTACACGAACCCACAAAGACATACTCCACCTTGTGACCCAACAACGATTGCCCCTCTTCGAAGCCCATATACTCCAACGATTTGCGATACGAACTACGCTGCGCCTCATCCATCGCCTCCGATGTGGGCACATTTGCCGTAATTCCCACTCCCAAACCTGGGTTTGTTCCATATGTTATCATCGGCTCAATATCCTCGGCCTTGAAACGCACCTCCTTGTCGAACTCGGCATCGGCATCGCTGCACAAGCTGCGCCACCTCTCGACCGCCACATCCCACTCTGCACCCTCGGGAGAGCCTTTGCGACCCTTCAAGTAGTCGAACGTCACTTCGTCGGGGGCAACCATTCCACCTCGCGCACCCATCTCGATCGAGAGGTTACAAAGCGTCAAACGCCCCTCCATCGTAAGCGAACGGATAGCCTCGCCTGCATACTCCACGAAATAGCCCGTAGCACCTCCCGTGGTCATCTGCGAGATGATATACAACGCAACATCCTTGGCCGAGACACCCACCTTCAACTCACCGTCGATGCTGATACGCATACTCTTGGGCTTAGCCTGCAGGATACACTGGCTCGACATCACCATCTCCACCTCGCTCGTACCCACACCAAACGCCACAGCACCCACAGCACCATGTGTCGAGGTGTGTGAATCGCCACACACAATCGTCATTCCAGGTAGCGTATAACCCATCTCAGGCCCTACCACATGGATAATTCCATTATTATTGTGCATCATCCCGAAGTGCACCAACCCAAACTCCTCGGCATTGCGCGCCAAAGTCTCCACCTGTGTGCGAGATACTGGATCGGCAATCGGTTTATCTTGGTCTACAGTCGGGGTATTGTGGTCGGGCATACAGATGATTCGCTCGGGGCGAAAACACTTAATGCCGCGCTGACGCAGACCCTCGAAAGCCTGAGGACTAGTCACCTCGTGACAGTAGAGACGATCGATATACAACTGTGTCTGAGCGTCGACAATCTGCACCACATGTGCATCCCATATCTTATCAAATAGTGTATTCATTGCGATATATCTAAATTATATGTTTTTTTACTCCTAATTGCGAATCTTATTCAAACAGTCGATATAGGCCTGCACACTAGCAGCTACGATGTCGGTGTTGGCACCAAATCCATAGTAGAATCCGCCATCGCTCTCCACCTGCATATGCACCTTACCCGTATCGTCGCTACCCTTGCTAATGGCCTGAATCGTAAACTCTCTGAGGGTCATATCGCGACGGATGATCTCCTTAAGGGCATTGATCGCTGCATCCACAGGACCATTACCCGTAGCCGCAGCCTCAAACATCTCGCCACCAACCTTCAACCCAATGCTGGCCACAGGACGAACACCAACACCGCTGGTCACCTGCAAGTACTCCAATTGTATGTGACGATCCTTGGCACGGCTCTCGCCCACCAACATCAAGATGTCATCATCCTCGACCTCCTTCTTGTTGTCGGCCATAACCAAAAACTCCTCGTAGACCGTCTGCAAACGCTCTGGCGAGACCTTCACGCCCAACAACTCCAAACGGTTGTTCAACGCTGCACGACCGCTACGTGCCGTAAGCACAATAGAGTTGGTCTCGACACCCACATCCTTAGGGTCGATAATCTCGTAGGTCTGCATATTCTTCAACACACCATCTTGGTGGATTCCCGACGAGTGAGCGAAGGCATTCTTACCCACGATCGCCTTGTTGGCCTGCACAGGCATATTCATCAACGACGAGACCAAACGGCTCGATGGATACAACTTACGAGTGTTGATCTGCGTATCGATGTTAAGGTGTTTGTGACACTTCAAGATCATCGCAACCTCCTCCAACGAGGTGTTACCAGCCCTCTCACCAATTCCATTCAACGTTACCTCCACCTGACGCGCACCATTCAACACTCCCGAGATGGTGTTGGCCGTAGCCATTCCCAAATCGTTGTGGCAGTGGGTCGAGAGGATCGCACGATCCATATTCGAGACATTCTCCATCAAATATTTGATCTTTGCACCATACTCCTCGGGCAAGCAATAACCCGTCGTATCGGGGATATTGACAACCGTCGCACCAGCCTTAATCACCGCCTCGACAACACGAGCCAAGTACTCATTCTCGGTACGACCAGCATCCTCGGCATAGAACTCCACATCCTCGACAAATCGCTTAGCATACTTCACCGCCGCTACTGCGCGCTCGATGATCTCCTCACGATTGGAGTTAAACTTATACTTAATGTGTGAATCCGACGTTCCGATTCCCGTATGTATACGTTTGTGGTGCGCATACTTCAGAGCATCGGCCGCAACCGTAATATCCTTCTCCACCGCACGCGTCAAGGCACAGATCGTGGGCGACGATACCGCCCTCGAGATCTCGATCACCGAGTTAAAATCACCTGGACTCGAGATTGGGAATCCAGCCTCGATCACATCCACGCCAAGCTCCTCAAGCGCCTTAGCCACCTGAATCTTTTCGACGGTATTTAATTGACATCCTGGAACCTGCTCACCGTCGCGAAGCGTAGTGTCAAAAATAAATAATCTCTCTTGCATAATATTTTCTCCTAATCGTTTAATTTTCGTACAAAATTAAAAAAGGCCTTCTCACTCTCTTTGGGGATTAAGTGGGAAGAACCTTATTTCTCATTACTTAGTCCACTTATGGACTATATCAAAACGACTCTCCGACCCCTATGACTAGCACAGAGGAGCAGCAGTGTAAATGTATTGGCAATCATTACTCGTTTCATATCGGTCGTAAAAGTAATATATTGCATCTGTTTTTCCAAATTATTTCTCTATTTTTTTAAACATATCGGCTATTTCAACAAAAATTACTAACTTTACGTGCGGATTACAAAACATTTTCGACACATGATCAAAGTAGCAATTACGGGGGGTATAGGGAGCGGAAAAACGACCCTCTGCCAACACTTCGCCCAGAGCGGAGTGGCCATCTACGACTCCGACCGTCGTGCCAAAGAGCTGATGAGTAGCGACGAGAAACTACGCCAACTCATCATCGAACTGCTAGGCCATGAGGCCTACACCCCAATGGGGTTGAACCGAGAGTATATAGCCCAAAAGATATTCGACAACGAAGAGCTACGCATGAGCCTCAACGCAATTGTCCACCCTGCGGTATTGGCCGATTTCGAGCGAGCAGCCGCAGCACAGGGCGATGTGGCATACGTTATCTTCGAGAGCGCCATCCTCTTCGAGGCGCAGTTGGAGCAACACTTCGACTACACGGTGGCGGTGCTCGCACCCCAAGAGTTGCGACTCTCACGAGTGGTCACACGTGACGGCTGTACCATCCAACAGGCGCAGGCTCGTATCGACTCACAACTCAGCGACGACGAGCTACACGCCCGAGCATCGTTTACGGTGGTCAACATCTTCGAGGGCGACCTAGAGGGGGCTGCACAGCGTCTCGACCAACAGTTCAAATCGTTGGCTCGCAAGAGAGAGGAGTCTCCAGTATGCTAGAACTCAATCTGCAACAACCACACGTAATGACGATTCTCAACGTCACCCCCGACTCATTCTTCGAGGCGAGTCGCACCTTTGTCGACCGCACGATCCACCAGCGCGTCGAGCAAGCGATCCGAGAGGGTGCATCGATCATCGACGTGGGGGGCTACTCATCACGCCCAGGGGCAGATGACATCGACATCGAGGAGGAGTGGCAGCGCGTCAAACGAGGGGCGGCAGGGGTGCGCGAAGTATCGCCACACATGCCCATCTCGGTAGATACGTTTCGCAGCGAGGTGGTACGTCGCACGGTCGAGACCTTTGGCCGAGTGGTGGTCAACGATATTATGGCTGGTGGCGGCTCAGAGGATATGTATCGAGTGGTGGCGGCACACGACCTACCCTATATAGCGATGCATAGTCGCGGCACACCCCAGAGTATGCAGTCGATGACGGAGTACGCAGATGTGGTGGGCGATGTGGCCAACTTCTTTAATGAGCGTATAGAGGCGATGCAGGCAGCAGGTATCGCTTCGAACAGAATTATCCTCGACCCTGGATTTGGATTTGCCAAGAGCGTGGAGCAGAACTACCAACTGCTGCGAGGGCTGAAAGAGTTGTGTGACATGGGCTATCCGATGTTGGTCGGCGTATCGCGCAAATCGATGATCTACAAGGTATTGGAGACAGACCCCAGCCAAGCCCTAGAGGGGACAATGGCGCTCAATTGGGAGGCGTTGCGATGTGGCGCAAAGATCCTGCGAGTCCACGACACACAGGCCGCCTCGCAGTGCATCAAGCTCTGGAGGGCATACGAGGGTAAATAATTGCCTATGAAGGGTGACTAATAAGTAATTTTTTCGTTCGTCATTGCGGATCAAGTCCGCAATGACGCAGGGGGTTTAAATGACTTGTTAGTCACCCTCAACAAAATAAACGAATTTGTTTCAAACCATAATTCGAATAGAGTATGATAAAAGTAGAGAGTGTAGAGAAGAGCTTCGGCTCGCTGAGAGTTCTGCGCGGAGTCGATCTGCGCATAGCACGTGGCGAGGTGGTGGCCATCACTGGGGCTAGCGGAGCGGGCAAAACCACCCTGCTACAGATCATCGGCACACTTATGTCGCCCGACAAGGGGGTGGTGGAGTTGGCCGACCAGAGGGTCGACAAGATGGGCGATCGAGAGCTTTCGCGCTTTCGCAACCAGAACATCGGCTTCGTCTTTCAGTTCCATAACCTACTGGCCGAGTTCTCGGCCTTCGAGAATATCTGCCTACCAGCCTATATCGGTTCGGGGATCACGCCCGAGGTCGAGGCACGAGCCGAGGAGCTGTTGGCGATGATGGGGCTTGCGGAGCGTCGCAACCACAAACCCAACGAACTGTCGGGGGGCGAACAACAGCGCGTCGCAATCGCTCGTGCTCTGATCAACTCCCCAGCGATCATTCTGGCCGACGAGCCATCGGGCAACCTCGACTCGCTAAATCGTGCCGAGATACACAAACTATTCTTCGAGCTGCGCGACCGCTTTGCACTGACGGTGGTGGTGGTGACCCACGACGAGGCGTTGGCCGCCATGTCGGATCGAGTGATCGTGATGCGTGATGGCGAGATAATATCGCAAAACAACGGATAACCATGGAGATACTATCACTAACAAATGAGGATCTAGCCGAGTTGCTCGAAGAGCTATACCTGCGCTTCGACACCCAAGCATTTATCGAGGATGACCCCATCTCGGTGCCACACCGCTATAGCGACCCACTGGATCGCGAGATCGCAGGGTTCCTGAGTGCCACCATCGCATGGGGCAACCGCAAGGCGATCGTGCGCAGCGGCCACCGCATGATGGAGTATATGGATGACTCACCCTCGGACTTTGTGCGCAACGCCTCCAAGCAGGAGATGCTGCGGCTGGAGGGGCATGTCCACCGCACCTTCAACTCGGGCGATCTGCGCGACTTCATAATGTCGCTGCGCTCGATCTGCGAACGCTATGGCTCGATCGGAACACTATTCGAGGGGCGTTATGCCCAGAGCGGTTCTATGGCCGACACGTTTGCCCACTTTCGTCGCGAATTCTTCGTCACGCCACACCAACAACGTTGCGAAAAACACCTATCGTCAATCGAACGCGGTGCGGCCTGCAAACGATTGGCGATGTATGTGAGGTGGATGGTACGACGCGACGAACATGGAGTGGACTTCGGAATGTGGCATAAAATCCCCACATCGGCACTGTATATACCGCTCGACCTCCATTCTGGCAATGTAGCTCGCACCTTAGGGCTACTCGCACGTCGCCAAAACGATTGGCGTGCGGTGGAGGAGCTAACTGCCAATCTACGTCTGTTTGACGCTGCTGACCCTGTGAAGTATGACTTCGCGCTCTTTGGAGCAGGAATAGCAGGAGTAATTAAATAGATTTATAAAACTAACGATGAAAAAGATAACGAAGCTACTACTCACAGCAATAGTATTGCTGACAGCACACACCGCGACACATGGTGCAAAACGAGAGAAAGAGACAAAATTTGTGGAGTCGAAACAGACAATCACCCACCCCTCGACGCTCTTCAACGCAGAGGATTTCGAACGCGTACGCCAACATATTGCCGAGGCCGACGACAACGATCTGGTCTACGCCTCATTTAAATACTTTAGTCAAAAATCTAAATATACAAATCTCAACCATAAGATCAACCCTCAAGAGTACTTCTCGCGCTCGAAGATGGTCGATGGCCGCGACCAGAACTTCTTAATCGCAGCACGTGACGCTTCGCATGCAATACAGTGTGCAATGATGTGGCGACTACTCTCAGCGTCCGACCCAACAAAGGCTAAGGCTTATGCCGACAAAGCGGTATTGACACTCAACGCATGGGCTACGACATGTATCGAGGGTGGCGGACGAATAAGCGATCGATTCCTCGGATTTGGCTACCAAGGTTACCAATTTGGCGTGGCAGGCGATCTACTCCAAGGCTACGAGGGGTGGAGCGCAGAGGATATAAAGCGCTACAACACATGGCTGAAGAAGATCTTCTACAGCAACAACAAGGTGTTCTTGAAGGGTACGTGGCGCACGAATTGCGACTTCCACTACTGGACAAACTGGCCGCTTGCAAATATGGCCTCGGCATTGGCGATTGGAATATGCACCGAGGATCAAGATATCATCAACTTCGCCCTCAAACAGTTTTATAGCGGCCACCACAATGGTGGGTTGAAGTATATGGTTCATGGCGAGGGGTTTGCCGACCCCGACTCAAAATCGAAATCGCTATTGGCTCAGTGCCAAGAGTCGGGACGCGACCAAGGCCACACCATGATCGACGTGGTGTTGGGGGCGGAGTTTTGCCAGATGGCCTACAACCAAGGGATCGACCTATTTGGTCACGAGGATAATCGAATATTGCAGATGTTTGAGTATTGCGCCAAGTACAACGCACGACGCATCGACTACCCGAAGGTGTGGGTGAGCGACTTCAAGGATTTCTCGCCTAGAGATTGGTTGATGGATGGTTCTAAGATGCCATTCACCGAGTATACATACTGCCCCCACGACTGCGAATGTACGGGCAAGTGCGGCCCAAAGGAGCTTACCAAGGTGTCGGAGACGGGGCGCGGAGGGTTGCGTTCGTCGTGGCATCTGATCTACAACCACTACGTCAAGGTTAAGGGGATGGACGAGGCGTATTGCTACTACTCGAAGATTGCGGCCGAGCAGACCATCTATAGCAAAGAGGGTGAGCTGGTGGGCGACCCAGGGGCAGGAGATGCCATCCGTCGAGGCGACAATAGCTCGGCATTCGACCAGATCGGATGGAGCAGCATGATGTTTACACGATAAGGGGCAATATGTTTCGATTCAAGCAGTTTGCCATAGCACAAGATCGTAGCGCCATGAAGGTGGGTACCGACGGGGTGTTGTTGGGCGCATGGGTGGAGCTGAGGGGCGAGGAGCAGCGGATATTGGACATCGGGGCTGGCACGGGTGTAATAGCGTTGATGATGGCGCAGCGCACCCAACACTACCCCACACCCTCGGCCATAGAGGCGGTGGAGATCGACGAGCAGAGCGCACAGCAGGCGGTCGAGAATATCGCCTCATCACCATGGTCAAATCGCGTAAAGCTCCACCAAACGAGTGTGCAGAGCTTTGCGGAGGGGGCACCACAATACGATCTGATCGTGAGCAACCCCCCATTCTTCGTCGACTCGCTACTAGCCCCCAACAGCGAGCGGAGCAATGCGCGCCACACCACGCTACTATCGTTTGCCGATCTGGCGAAGTGCGTGGTCGAGATGCTCTCGCCCGAGGGGCGCTTTGCGCTGGTGTTGCCAACGGCCGAACAACAACTATTCGATACCGAGGCCTTGCCACGACTCGAGCTAATACGCAGATGCAGCGTCAAGGGGGGTGTGCGAAACGAGGCAAAGCGACAATTGAGCGAATACCGAGTGCGACAAAACGGTGCGCACGAGGTACAACCAACCCTCGAAACAGTCGTGATCCGACAAGCCGATGGCCAATATAGCGATGAATATCGGCGGTTGACACGAGAATTTTATCTTAAATTTTGATTTTTCAAGCTATTATACATACCTTTACGACTAGAAGATAAAGTAAAACTATACGAAGTAAAAATATTATGAGATCACTTATCGCCTCGGTGGCACTATCACTTCTTGCGACAGCTACGGTTGTGGCAACCTCGGCACATGAATTAATCGCTCGCGTGGGTATAATCGAAACGGATGGTGAGGTAGAGTTTTTGCGCGCTCCTAGCGCGACACTTCTTGTGAGACTCGACCTCGAGGTCGAGACGTTTGAGGTGGGAACCTATGCTCGCTATGCTCAACGACACCTTGGGGTGCAGGCTCCATTGGTTGCAAAGAGCACGACCAAGATCATCAATGCCTCGATCGCAATGGCACCCGAGCAGAGCTACATGGCCGACGAGGCCTTTACCGCAGATCTCGACTCAAAGCTCATAGAGAGCAGAGTGGCGGAGCTTCCGATCAACATCACATCGGCCGACACTCGTCAGCCTGCCGACATGGCATCGGATGCCGCAGAGGAGGTATTTTGGATCCGACAGCTACGCTCCGACATCTTGTCGGGCGACCTAGGCGATGGGTTCTATGGTGGCGGTTTGGAGGCAGCACTCAAGAGACTCGACCAACAGGAGAGCCAACTTGTAGAGCTATTTTTGGGACGAACAACAATCTCGCACGAGAGCAGAGTATTTGCCATTACGCTCGAGCCAAATACAGAGTCGTATCGAGTGTGTCGCTTCTCAGAGGCTAATGGCATAGCAGATCTATCGGATGTATCGGCCGACCTAATCATGTTGTCGGTGAGCGCTATTGCGGGCGAGAAGATCGAGACCCCTGCAGTGAAGTCCGAGAAGGGGGCTAAGGTGTTGAACTACAGAGTGGCTGCACCATCGAAGTGTGAGCTATTGACACAAGATAGATCGTTGACTAGCACCATCATACCGCTATTTGAGACTGGATACGACATCAAATACGTGATCCCTGAGAAGAAGTAATTCATGAGTCACAATTCACGACTGGCCTATCTATTGGGCGAGATGCGTCGCCAGATGAATGGCGCTGTAGTTGGGTCGATGCGCTTCTATGGCAAGGATTATGGCCTAAACTATGGGGTCAACATCCCCACGATCCGCACCATCGCCCGAGAGGAGGCGGCAAAGGTCGAGGATCGAGCGGCTAACCACAAATTTGCAAAACAGCTGTACGTGCAGCAGGTGCGAGAGTTGCAATTGGCGGCACTATGGTTTGCCGATGCTCAGCAGATATGCGACAGCGAGCAGCTGCGCTGGTGGGGCGACCAGATCATAAACTCCGAGATGGCCGAAGAGGTGGCATTTGTGTTGATGCAACGTGTCTCGATCGTGGACAAATGGTTGGACGCGGAGCACGGTGAGTTGTTACAATACTGCGCCCTGCTCGCCATCGTAAAGCAGTGCGAGAGGGTTGATGATAAAAAAATCAGCCAAAAAGAAATCAGCCACAGAGTCTCTACTCTATGGCCAACCATAATTTCGCTAACACACACCTCCTCGCGACTACTACCCAAGGCTGTAGTCTCGCTGCTCGACACAGCACACCGATGCGGCATGCCGATCGACCAGATCAAGGAGATATTGGCAACACTACCTGCCGACTCACCAGCTACACACTACATCTGCGACGAGATGGAGTGGCGAATGGAGCTGTAAAGCACGCCACATAGCAGACCCCCGATATATAAATGCCCCCTAGTGTCCGCTGCACTCGTGGCCATCCTCGTGTGTGTGGTTACACCCCTCACCCGAGTCCGAGATACGACCTGCCAAATAGGCCGCCAAAACCATACCGACAACGCCGCTACAGCCACGCACAACCTCGATATTGCTCTGCTCCAATTTGCTCTTAGCGCCATTGCCCATATTGCCAGCCAACATAAGCGTAACGCCCATCTTGCTCAATACAGAGGCGATATCCGACTTGCAGCCACACCCCTGTGGTGCCTCTAGCTTCTCTTGCGAGAGCACTTTGTTCTCCTCGATCTCGTAGATCGAATAGTAGGCGCAGTGGCCAAAGTGGTCATCCACGCAGTTGTTTCGTGTTGGAATTGCTAATTTCATCTTAATGCTATTTTTATTTGTATTTAATATGTATGCAAAAACCCTTATTGCATACACTTCTAGCCTCTTACCTAATACCCTACTTTGTCTTGTAGTGACAACGGTACTTCTTCTTCAAAAAACCTTGGAACTTACCCTTCAACAGATTGCGACGCAATGGTGCCAAATGATCCGTAAAGACCTGACCCTCGAGGTGATCATACTCGTGCTGAATGACACGTGCAGGCAGACCCTCAAACAACTCATCATGCTCCACAAAGTTCTCATCCATATAGCGCATACGAATAGCCACTGGGCGGCTAACCCTCTCGTGCAGACCTGGCAACGACAGACAACCCTCCTCAAACAACGAACTCTCCTCGCTGCGCTCATAGATCTCGGCATTGATAATAACACGTCGATACTCCCTCAACTCGGGGTGATCCTCACCCCACGGAATGCAATCAACGATAAACAGACGTATATTCTTGCCAATCTGAGGAGCGGCCAAACCGACACCCTCGCAGACATCCAACGTCAAACGCATATCCTCGATCAACTTCTCTAGATCGGGGTAACTCGAATCTATATTCTCCGACCTGTTGCGCAATATCTGCGACCCATAAATCTCTATTGGATAGATCATAACTCTCTCACTCTAAAATTCAAACTCTTTACACCTGATAGGCTCTACTCTCCATATAGCCCTGCAAAATAATCGTGGCCGAGACCTTGTCGACCAATGCCTTGTTGCGACGCGCCATCTTACCAATGCCACTCTCCAGAATCGTACGCTGCGCCAAAACAGAGGTGAAACGCTCATCATGATAGACAATCTCCTTGTGCGGATATGCCGAGCGCAAACGCCCAACCAGCCCCTCGATCTTGCCCCACGTCTGCGACGGTTCGCCACTCATCTGCGTAGGTTTGCCAACCACAATCGTACTCACATCCTCACGCTCGAAGTATTGCGACAACCACCGCTCCAACTCCTTCGTAGCGACAGTATCTAGAGCCGTAGCGATAATTCGCAACGGGTCGCTAACCGCCAAACCCGTGCGAACAGTACCGAAATCTATCGCCAGAATACGTCCCATCAACGCCCCTTATAACTACTACTGCTGCTGCTTTGCAAACAACGAACGCAACGACACACCACGATCGATGATCGAGTGTAGGTCGGCAATAGCAACACGCTCCTGCTCCATGCTATCGCGATGACGCAGTGTAACACATCCATCCTCCAACGACTGGTGGTCGATGGTGATACAATATGGTGTTCCGATAGCATCCTGACGACGGTAACGCTTTCCGATCGAATCCTTCTCGTCGTAGGCTACATTGAAGTCATACTTCAAATCATCCATAATCTTGCGTGCCACCTCAGGCAGACCATCCTTCTTAACCAATGGCATAACAGCCGCCTTGGTTGGTGCCAACGATGGTGGCAGAGACAACACAACACGCGTATCGCCACCCTCCAATGTCTCCTCCTTATACGAGGCCGACATCACCTGCAAGAACATACGATCCACTCCGATCGAGGTCTCAACGACATATGGCACATAACTCTTATTCAACTCTGGATCGAAGTACTGGATCTTCTTGCCCGAGAACTCCTGATGGTTGCCCAAATCGAAGTCCGTGCGCGAGTGGATACCCTCAACCTCCTTGAAACCAAATGGGAAGTTATACTCAATATCGGCCGCTGCATTGGCATAGTGTGCCAACTTATCGTGGTCGTGGAAGCGGTAGTTCTCATCACCAAAGCCCAACGCCTTGTGCCATGCCATACGGCTCTCTTTCCACTCGTTCCACCACTTCATCTCCTCGCCTGGGCGAACAAAGAACTGCATCTCCATCTGCTCAAACTCCCTCATGCGGAAGATGAACTGACGAGCCACAATCTCGTTGCGGAACGCCTTACCGATCTGTGCTATTCCAAATGGCAACTTCATGCGGCCGCTCTTCTGAACATTCAAATAGTTCACAAAGATTCCCTGTGCCGTCTCAGGACGCAAGTAGATCGTATTCGCTCCATCGGCCGTCGATCCCATCTGTGTCGAGAACATCAAGTTGAACTGTCGAACATCCGTCCAGTTGCGAGTACCCGAAATCGGACATACAACCTCGCAATCGACAATAATATCGCGCAAAGCGACCAAATCACTATCGTTCAATGCGGCAACAAATCGCTGGTGCATTGCATCACGCTTCTGAGCAATCTCCAACACACGTGGCGAAGTAGCACGATACTGAGCCTCGTCGAAGCTATCGCCAAAGCGTTTCTTCGCCTTGTCTACCTCCTTCTGCATCTTGTCATCCTGCTTAGCCAACCACTCCTCGATCAAAACATCTGCACGATAACGCTTCTTAGAGTCTTTATTGTCGATCAATGGATCGTTGAACGCACCCACGTGACCCGATGCCTCCCATGTGCGTGGGTGCATGAAGATCGCGGCATCCAAACCAACGATATTTTCGTGCAACTTAACCATCGAATCCCACCAATAACGCTTGATGTTATTCTTCAACTCAACTCCATTCTGACCATAATCATAGACAGCACCTACGCCATCGTAGATCTCGCTCGACGCGAATACAAATCCATACTCCTTGCAGTGTGCAATAAGCTTCTTGAACAACTCCTCTTGTGTCATCTCTATATATTATTTTTTATTTACCTCCCTTTTTCTCGCGCTCCAACCTCTGCTGCTCGGCCAACATCTCCTCGTAGCGCAACTGAAACTTCGACTTCTTCTTATCCTTATTCTTATGTGAATTGGCTGTCAACTTCGCCAAAACCTTCTCATCGTCGACCATGCGGCGGATGATATAGGTCTGCAAGATTGTAAACAAATTGGCCAAGAAGTAGTAGTAGCACAAACCACTAGAGTAGCTATTGAACCACAACAACATCATAACTGGCATCATGTAGACCATCATAAACTTCATTCCTGCCATCTCGGGTTGGCTCGAGGCACTCTGGTTATAATTCTGCTTCGAGTAGACAAACATCACAATCGTCATCAACAGCGCAAACAGACTCACATGGTCGCCATAGAATGGAATATTAAATGGCAAATTCAACACACTATCATACGACGACAGATCATTTGCCCACAAGAACGACTGACCACGCAACTCGATCGACGCAGGGAAGAAGCGGAACATAGCGATCAAGATCGGCATCTGGATCAACATCGGCAGACAGCCGCCCATCGGGTTGATTCCCACCCTATTATACAGCTCCATCGTCGCCTGCTGACGCTTCGCAGCATCCTCCGTCTTTGGATACTTCGCCGCCAACTCATCGACCTGTGGCTTGATAACGCGCATCTTAGCCATCGACATATAGCTACTATAGGTCAACGGAGAGATCAACAACTTGATGAAGATAACCAAGATCAAGATGATGATTCCGAAACTTGCAATATGGTTACGCAACAGGTTAAAGACTGGGATCACAATAAACTTATTGACCCATCCAAAGATACCCCATCCCAGCGGCACCAACTCCTTGAGACGTAGATCCTCGTAACCCTCAATATCGCTCACATTGGCCAACACATTATACTGATTTGGGCCATAATACAACCCCAAATCAAACTCCGTAGTCGCTGCGCTAAGTGGCAGATTCATCGTCGCGCTAAAGCTCTTCATATAGCCCGAACCCTCGGCAGCCGTCGTAAAGGCCACATCGGCCGACGAGATACCTGCCCCTGGAGCGATGATAACAGAGCTGAAGTACTGCTGCTTGAAGGCAACCCAATCAACCGACGTGCTGATCTGCTTGCTCTCGCGCTCCTTGCTCATCTTCAACTCCTCGACTGCCCTCTCACCTGCATGGTGGTAGGCAACCGTCGTATATGTATTCTCGTTGGTGAATCCGCGTTCATTCTGATACGATTTGTTAGCTACATCCAAAACCACCGACGACTGATTGGCCAACACTGCGGCCATATTGTGCATCTGGATCTTGAAATCTACCAAATAGTCGCGCGAGGCGATATTCGAGTTGTAGATCGTATATACATAGTCGAGATACGACTCCGCCTCGAGATACAAACGCATCGTCAACTGCGTAGCATCACCCAACTCAACGACTGGTTGAGCCTCGAAAACATAGTCACTCGTATTGACCAACAGGTTGTTATATCCATTGCGGATATAGAACTGCAGATCCATCTTCGCACTTGTCGGATCAAACATCTTCACCAACTCCGTGCGCTCACCCTTAGGGGCATACTTTGTATAATCCTTCAACGTAACACACGACACCTTTGCTCCACGAGTATCAAAATCAACTCGCATAACATCGTTCTCAATAACCACACCCTGCGACTTAGCCATACGTGCTTCGGTCAACACCTCGCCAACCTCCTCGATGCTCTTCGCCTTGATATCCTCCACAGCTGGTGCATCTTGGCTTACAACCTCCGCCACAGCCTTAACATTTTGAGCCTCTAGTTGAGCGATCTGAGCCTCGTAGGCCACCTTCTGCTCATTATATTTCGCCTGCTCCTTTGAGCTAAAGTAGAAAAATCCTAGATAAAGCGCCGCTATAAGCACCAACCCAACTATCTTTGTCCTATTCATTCCTATCTATATAATATATATGTATACCTCTATTTCTCAATCTTGCCAGCGTTCAACAACGCAGCACGTACAAATGCCACAAACAACGGATGTGGATTCAAAACCGTACTCTTATACTCTGGATGGTACTGCGTACCCACAAACCATGGGTGGTCAGCAACCTCGACCACCTCGACCAATCCTGTCTCGGGGTTGACACCAGCTGGTATCATACCTGCCGCCATATATTCATCTGCATAGTTCGAGTTGAACTCATAACGGTGGCGATGACGCTCGCTAATCTCGCTCGTGCCATAAGCCTCAGCAACCTTCGATCCTGCTGTCAACGAACATGGGTAGGCTCCCAAACGCATCGTACCGCCCTTGGCCGTGATACCCTTCTGCTCCTCCATAATATCGATCACTGGGTGGGTAGTCACAGGATCCATCTCGCTAGAGTGGGCATCCGAATAACCCAACACATTGCGCGCAAACTCAATCACCGCACACTGCATTCCCAAACAGATACCCAAGAATGGGATCTTGCTCTCGCGAGCAAACTGAACCGCCAAGATCTTACCCTCGATTCCTCGATTTCCAAATCCTGGTGCAACCAAAATCGCAGCCTTGTCGCCCAATCGCTCTCCGATATTCTCCCGCGTCAACTTCTCCGAATTGACATAGGTCAACTTAACCTTACAGTTATTCGACGCTCCAGCATGGATAAACGACTCACTAATAGACTTATAGGCATCGGGCAACTCCGTATACTTTCCTACCAATGCAATCTCGATATTGTGCTGCGGATTCTTCACCATGTTGACAAACTCCGTCCACTTCTCCATATCTGGCTCCTCATCTACGGGCAATCCCAACTTCGTACACACCACCTTGTCCAAGTTCTGAGCGTGCATCTTCAACGGCACCTCGTAGATCGTCGGTACGTCGATCGACTCCATAACGGCATCGGGATCGACATTACAGAACAGACCCACCTTGCGACGCAAATCTGCCGACAGCGAATACTCCGAACGAAGAACCAACACATCGGGCTGCAATCCATTCTCCAACAACGCCTTTACCGAGTGCTGCGTAGGCTTAGTCTTAAGCTCGCCCGACGCTGCCATATATGGAATCAAGGTCAAATGAACCAAAATCGTATTTTGATAACCCAACGAGTAGCGCAACTGACGCACCGACTCGATAAATGGTTGACTCTCAATATCGCCCACCGTACCACCGATCTCGGTAATCACCACATCATACTTCTTGGTCTGACCCAACAGCTGGATACGACGCTTGATCTCGTCGGTAATATGAGGGATCACCTGCACCGTCTTGCCCAAAAACTCACCCTTACGCTCCTTGTCGATCACACTCTGGTAGATCTTACCCGTCGTAACGTTGTTAGCCTTCGAGGTAGGCATAGCGGTAAATCGCTCGTAGTGTCCCAAATCCAAATCGGTCTCGGCACCATCGTCTGTCACATAGCACTCACCATGCTCATAAGGGTTCAGCGTTCCAGGATCGACATTGATATATGGATCGAGCTTCTGGATGGTAACCGTATAGCCACGTGCCTGAAGCAATCGAGCCAACGATGCCGAAATAATTCCCTTTCCTAGCGATGACGCAACACCTCCAGTAACGAAAATGTATTTTGATTTTGTTAGTTTCATATCTCTATTTTATTTCTCTAATTTTCCTCCTTCTTAGCCTCTCTAGCGGCAATATCTATCATCTTGATCTTCGACTTGGTGTCGGTCAACTCCGCACGCAACTTCTCGATCTTGCGATTGACATCGGCAACCATCGACTCGGCACCCTTCGACAGTGCGAAGAAGCCCACGTTGTTCTCCAACTGCGCAAT
Organism: Rikenellaceae bacterium; assembly: GCA_047174185.1. Classification (GTDB taxonomy): domain Bacteria; phylum Bacteroidota; class Bacteroidia; order Bacteroidales; family Rikenellaceae; genus Alistipes. Next base: position 45,176 of record JBCQUH010000002.1, read on the forward strand.
ATCGGCCGTCAACTGCTTGACCTTAGTTGCCAAACGCTCGCGCTCACCACCCATCTTACCATCACCCTTCATCTGCGACACTCTGCTGCGGAACGCACCCATCGTACGCTCGCGCTCGCCACTGCGAATAACGTTAAACATACTATCGACCAACTCTTTGTAGCGACTCTGCAACGCATCCTTGAACTTAATAGGTACATGACCCACATCGCTCCACTCACGTTGGTAGCCCTTGATTACATCGACACTGCTGATCTCGCCCGCTGCAATTGCAGCCTCGATCTTGGTCAAAATCGCCTCCTTGGCCTTCAGATTATCCATCTGACCGCTCTGCTGCGACTCGAAGTGAGCACTCTTGCGCTCAAAGAACGTATCACACGCTGCGCGAAATCGCTTCCATACCGACTCGGTATATCGACGAGGCACCGCCCCAATCTGCTTCCACTCCGCCTGCAACTCGATCAACTTTGCACTCGCCTCACGCCACTCATCGCTGCTGCTCAACTGCTCGGCCGACTCACACAACGCACGCTTCAGCTCCAAATTGTGCTCCTGCTCACTGCGGCTCTCAGCATGAAAATCGCGCTTTGCAGCGAAGAAATCGTCGCACGCGGCACGCAGACGCTCATATATCTTTGCATTATCTTTTTTGGGCGCAAATCCAATCTGCTTCCACTCCGTCTGGATCGCCTGCAACCTATCGCTAGCATCGCTCCAACCCTTATGACTCTCGGGCAACGACGAATTGATCTGCTCCACCTCGGCACACAACGCCTCTTTGCGCTCTAGATTCTGCTGCTGCTGAGCCTTCTGCGCCTCGAAATACTCCAGATGGTGCTTGTTGATAATGCTCGATGCCTCCTTGAAACGCAACCATATTGCCTCCTTCTGCTCCGCCTCAACAGGCCCTATCTCGCGCCACTGGTCATGCAACGGCTGCAACTGCCCAAAGGCCTCGACCACATTCTCCAAATGCAACAGAGCCTCGGCCGCCTCGCAGAGCGCCACCTTCGCCTCAAGATTCCTCTTAAGGTCGAGATCTCGCAACTCGCGATTGATCTTAATTACACCATAAAAATTCTCGGTATAGAGGTGGTATCTCTCCCACACATCCTTCATATTCTGGACTGGCACCTGACCCGCAGCGCGCCAACGCTCCTGCAAATCACGGAACTTAGTAAAGGTCTGCTCCAACATCTCGTCCGACTCGGTAAGCTCCTTTAACTCCTCGATGATCTGAACCTTAGCCTTCAGATTCTCCTCGCGCATAGACTCCTGCTGGGCGATATGAGCATCGCGACGCACTCTATACTCCTTGATAAGCTCCTTGAGTCGCAACTCATCGGTATCGACACTGCTCTCCACCGCCTCAACACCCTCAGCAACATCCTCACTCGAGGGTTGGGCAACATTGGCTGGCACCTTGTAGAAGGCCACTTTAAGCTGCTCCACCGTGCGACGCAACGACTCGATTGGCTCGGAGTCGAGCAGGTTGGCAAATAGTGCAACAAGTTCCGCACGACTCTTATCGGCGAAGCGATCTTCGCTTATATTCTCTAATCTCTCCATTGTTGTGAATTGTTTATAACTCGCAAATGTAATCAATTTTTCGGTGTTTAGCAGCATCTTTAAGCTAATTTTTGCCATATCACAAAAATATAGGGGTAAAATCGGCGACAATTGTTGTAAAACCGATAAAAAATTGTTAACTTAGTGGATCGTTTGGCCGACGAGAGTCGGCAAACGCATCAACAGTATTTACAATTTACCACCTTTACAAACGCATGATCTTACCACTTGTTATACACGAAAATCTATTTCAGCTACCCATCGAGAGTCCCGAGCTACGATTCCTAATCATCTTGGCCATAATGCTCTTTGTGCCGCTGATCCTCGAGAAGATACATATGCCCAGCATACTCGGACTAATCATCGCTGGAGCGGTGATCGGAGAGCATGGATTCAACATCATGGCGCGCGACAGCGGTATCGTCATGTCGGGGGCTGCAGGGCTGCTCTACATCATGTTCTTGGCTGGGTTGGAGATCGACATCAATGAGTTTATAAAGAACCGTTGGCGAAGCATCGTCTTTGGACTCTATACATTCCTAATACCAATGGGGTTGGGGACGCTGGCTGGGTTATATCTGCTCCACTTCCCACCCCTCACGTCGGTGCTGTTAGCGAGTATGTTTGCTTCGCATACACTACTTGCCTACCCCATCATCTCGAAGATGGGTGTCAAGCGCAATCGAGCCGTCACGGTCACCATCGGAGGGTCGGTGATTGCCGAGACGCTGGTGTTATTGTCGTTGGCCATCATCGTGGGGCGCACGACGGGCAATGTCGACTCGACATATTGGATCCTAATGGCGATCAAGATGTTGGCCTTCGCAGGGACGATATTCCTCATATTCCCCATCATCACGCGCTACTTTCTGCGCGAGATAAATAGCGGATTGTCGCAGTATGTATTCATCCTGTTCATGCTCTTTTTGGGGGCGATATTGGCACAGGTGGCAGGTGTCGAGGGTATCATCGGTGCGCTATTCACAGGTTTGGCGCTCAACCGACAGATCCCCAACCACTCGGCACTCATGAATCGTATTGAGTTTGTGGGCAACGCCATCTTCATCCCCTTCTTTCTGATCGGGGTGGGAATGTTGATCGACTACAGAGTATTCTTGGCCGACTCCACGACCCTCTACACCGCATTTATCATGACGCTGATGGCTATAGTGACGAAGTATCTGGCTGCCTATGCTACTCAAAAGAGCTTCGGATATACCTCCAACGAGCGCTCGTTGATCTTTGGATTGAGCGGTGCGCATGCTGCCGTTACACTGGCGGTGGTGATGGTGGGTTACAACTTGATATTGGGCTACGATGGCGATGGTGAGCCGATTCGATTATTCAACGCTAGTGTGTTGAATGGCAGCATCGTGGTGATATTTATCACCTGCTCGGTGGCCTCGATCACCGCTCAGCGAGCGGCACACAAGATCGTCATGAGCGAGGCTATCAACCTCGACGAGGAGGAGGGGGAGGAGAGCTGCGATATGCCGCGCGTCTTGCTGCCCATCAACTCGTCGGATGGAGTGGAGGATCTGGTGAACTTTGCCAACTTCATAGTCCCCTCAAAGAGTGTGGTGACGGTGGCCTCGGTCATATCGGATGCCAAATTTGAGGCGGAGCAGATGTCGCTCTCGAAAAAGACCTTCAACACGGTGCTACACCGCGCGGCATCACTCGACCGACCTATCGAGACACTGCTGCGCTACGATACGTCGTATACCAATGGAATATCGAATATCATTCGCGAGAATAAGATTAGCGATCTAGTTCTGAATATCGACTCGACGCGCGAATTCTCGACTAAGATGACCACCAAGATCTCCGACGCTTTGGCTCGCACATCGAGCGTGACGACCTTCATGAGCCGCACGGTGCAGAGCGTGACGAGTGTTCGTAACCAGATTATGGTGTTGGCACCACACGCAGAGTTGGAGATTGGTTTCCGCTCGTGGATCATCCGCGTGTGGTCGTTGGTGCGCGCAACCTCGGCCTCGCTTACTATATATGCCACACCCGAGACATTGGCCGTAATCAAGCGCCTCAACGATGCAGCACCAATCTCGATCAACACGCGCCCCTATCTGCGCTACGACGACCTGCTGATTATCACCAAAGAGCTACGTCGCAACGACGGTGTGATATTCGTATTGAGCCACAAGGGCGGTGTGTCGTACACCGAGCAGATGGAGCAGATGCCACACTATATAAACAACTACTTCAACGACAATAATACTTTGCTAATCTACCCATATCACACCAGCGCTGCGGCCGAGGATATGGATGGAATGGCCACCGACGTGTCGATCAACATGGCGGCCAAGGTGGATGATGTGATCGAGAGTATCATTGGCGCATTGAAGATTAAACATTAAATTTAAGATTAAACAGACGATGTTAGAGAGCCTCGCCTACATATTCCTACTCAGCATGGCGCTGGGGTATATATTTACCCGACTACGGCTGCCTGCACTCATCGGTATGCTTATTGCGGGCATGGCGTTGGGGGGGCATGGCATGGGTCTGCTCGACGAGTCGTTGATGGCCATCTCGTTGCCTGTGCGCCAAATCGCGTTGGTGGTGATATTGATGCGTGCTGGGTTAGCGCTCAACGTGGGTGATCTGCGACAGGTGGGACGCTCTGCGACGATGTTGTGTTTCGTACCAGCATGTTTCGAAATAGTTGGATTTACGCTCCTCGGCACCCTTGCCTTCGACATTCCGCTGCTCGATGCAGCGATTATGGGGGCAGTGGTGGCGGCCGTATCGCCTGCGGTGGTTGTTCCGAAGATGCTCGACCTGATGGCGCGAGGCGAGGGGAGCAAAAAGGGGATTCCGCAGATGATAATGGCAGGCGGATCGGTCGACGATGTCTTTGTGATTGTGGTATTCACGGCACTCATCTCGTTGGCACAGGGTGGCGAGGTGTCGTTGCTGAGCTTTGCGCAGGTGCCCATCTCGATTGTCTTGGGGTTGTTTGTGGGTGTGGCTTCGGGGAGTCTACTTGTGGCCTACTTCAAACGATTTCATATTCGCGATTCGCTGAAACTGCTCATTATGCTCAGCACATCATTTCTATTGATGAGTGCCGAGGGGGTGCTCAAGAGTCGATGGGGAGTCTCGATGTCGGCACTCTTGGCGGTTATGACCATCGGAGCTACGACACTGCGTCAATACCCTGCGTTGGCACACCGCCTATCGAGCAAGTTCAGCAAGTTGTGGGTTGCAGCCGAGATCATGTTGTTTGTCTTTGTGGGGGCGAGCGTCGACCTCGACTATGCATGGGCGGCAGGTGTGTGGGCTGTGGTATTGATCTTGGGGGCTATGGCCTTTAGGATGTCGGGGGTCTATGTATCGATGGTGGGTAGTAGTCTCAACATCCGCGAGCGGTTGTTCTGCATGATCGCCTACTCGCCCAAAGCTACGGTGCAGGCGGCCATCGGATCGATCCCTCTGGCGTTGGGTCTGCCCTGTGGCGAGATGGTGTTGACGGTTGCGGTGTTGGCGATTCTGATCACCGCTCCGCTAGGGGCTATTGGGATCGATTTGACACACAAAAAATTGCTGACAAACGAACCCCATTGAGAGGCTACATTTGTTGAAAAAGAGGGGCTTATCGAGTGTTGCAAAAATAACAGCTAAATGTTAGTAAAATAACAAGTTGAGTGTTATAAAACTAACACCTTTTTTAGTTTTAATAGTAAATAATTATACATATCTTTGTGGGCGGTGGGTGAGAAATTAAAAGTTTAATTTAAAAAGTAGGTAATATTATGGTGATTCTTGTCTTAAATTGTGGAAGTTCGTCGATCAAATACCAGGTGATCGATATGACAGATGGTGGAAGTAAACTCTTAGCTAAGGGTATTGTGGCTAGAGTCGGTATGGCGCAAGGCGTATTGCAGCACAAACCAGTAGACAAGGAGTCGTATAAGTTGGAGATGGCGATAGCCGACCATACGGTTGGTATCAAGTTGGTTCTCGATGCATTGGTCGACCCTACGCATGGTGTTATTGGGTCGTTGGATGAGTTGAAGGCGGTGGGACATCGCGTGGCTCATGGAGGCGAGTTCTTCGACAAGAGTTGTATGGTGAGCGAGGATGCAAAGGAGAAGATCCGTAGCCTATTTGAGATCGCCCCACTTCACAACCCAGCAAACTATGAGGGTATCGTCTCTATTGAGAAGGTGCTTGGCGATGTGCCGCAGGTGGTTGTGTTTGATACGTCGTTTCACCAGACTATCCCAGCACAGAACTATATGTACGCTGTGCCGTTGGAGTATTACAGAAAGTATAAGATCCGCAAGTATGGCTTCCATGGTACGAGCCACAAATTTGTGGCGCAGAGAGCAGCAGAGTTGTCGGGATTGGATTTCGCCACATCGAAGATCATCACCTGCCATGTTGGCAACGGAGGTTCGGTGACAGCGATCAAGGATGGCAAATCGTTTGATACGTCGATGGGCTTCTCGCCACTCGATGGATTGATAATGGGAACACGCAGCGGAAGCATGGATGTGAGCGCTGCACTATATATTGGAGAGAAGGAGGGTTTGAGCTATGCAGATTTATCCTCGATGCTCAACAAGAGGTCGGGAGTCTATGGTTTGACCGACGGTATGTCGAGCGATATGCGCGATATTGACGAGGCGTATGACAAGGGCGATGCAAATGCTATTCTGGCGCGCGACATGCACTACGACCGCGTGAAGCGATTTATCGGACAGTATGCGGCGGCTATGGGTGGCGTCGACCTAATAGTCTTTACGGGAGGTGTTGGAGAGAACTCCGACAACCTGCGTTCGACGGCTTGCAGCGGATTGGAGTTTATGGGGGTTGAGTTCGACCACAAGGCCAACAAGGGGGCAAGAGGTGTCGACAAGATGTTGTCCACTCCCCAGTCTCGAGTCAAGGTAATGATGATCTCGACAGACGAAGAGATGGTGATCGCCTCGGACACTTATGAGTTGGTAAAGTAATAGTATAGATCGGTTTAGACTTCGCAGAGAGGTTTAAACCGTTTCTAGTGTAATAATGGATGTTTTAAATATAATATAAGGTAAGTAAAAATAAATTAAAAAACCCAAAGAAAAATGATCAAACACTTGACAGAGTTGGTAGAGACAGCTCGTGAACTAGGAAAAAAACGTTTGGCTGTCGCTTATGGACAGGATCTACACACGATGGAGGCTGTGTATGAGGCGACCAAAGAGGGATTGGTAGATGCAACACTTTATGGCGACAAGGCTACGATCGAGAGCGTATGCGACCAGATGGGCATCGCACGCGACACATTTAAGATCGTCGACGAGAAGTCGGACGTAATGTGTGTTAAGAAGGCAGTGTCGGCGGTTGTTGCAGGCGAGGCAGATGTATTGATGAAGGGATTGGTATCGACGGATAAGTATATGCGCGGTATCTTGAACAAGGAGGCAGGTCTGTTCCCACCTAAGGGTACGTTGAGCCACGTTACGATCTTGGAGATGGAGGGTTACCACAAGTTGCTTACGATCTCGGATATCGCAGTTATCCCACAGCCCGATTTGAAGCAGAAGTGTACGTTGATTGGCTACTTGGCAAACGTTGCAGGAATCTTGGGAATCAAGACTCCAAAGATCGCATGTATCGCACCATCGGAGCAGGTGTTGCCAAGTGTCACATCGTCGGTTGATGGTGCTATCTTGTCGAAGATGGCCGATCGCGGACAGTTGGGCAATGTAACGGTTGATGGCCCATTGTCGTTGGATGTTGCGATGTACAAGGAGGTTGCCGACCACAAGAAGGTTAAGGGTTCGTCGTTGGCAGGAGATCCAGATTGTATGTTGTTCCCAAATATCGAGTCGGCAAATGTATTCTTCAAGTCGGTAACACACTTCGGCCACGGAGAGTTGGCAGCGATGGTTATGGGAACGAAGGTTCCATGTGTGTTGACTTCGCGTGGTGACACTAGCGCATCGAAGCTATACTCAATAGCATTGGCTTGTTTGGCAGTTAAGAGTAAGAAATAATATTTAAAGAGAGAGAGCAATAATGAGCACAAAAAATATTTTAGCAATAAACCCAGGTTCGACATCAACAAAGATCGCTCTTTTTGCACTCGATACACTGGAGGTAGTTTTTGAACATACGCTACGCCACTCGTCGGAGGAGATCGGCAAGTTTCACCACATCATCGACCAGATCGATTGGCGCAAGGAGTTGGTGATGAAGGAGTTGTCCGACAACAACTGTGCGTTGGAGGATTTGGCGGCAGTCGTTGGTCGTGGCGGTTTGGTCAAGCCTATCGCAGGCGGTGTCTACGAGGTTAACGATACGCTGTATGAGGATACTCGCAATGCACACCGCGAGCACGCTTGCAACTTGGGAGCATTGATCGCACGTTCTATCGCACGCAAGGCTGGCGATGATGTGAAGTCATATATCGTCGACCCCGTTGTGGTTGACGAGATGGAGGATGTAGCACGCATCAGCGGCCACCCATTGTTCCCTCGCATGTCGATGTTTCACGCTCTGAATGCACGCGCTACGGCGTTGCGCTATGCTAAGGAGTCGGGGCGCGCTTACGACGATTTGAACCTTGTAGTGGCACACATGGGAGGTGGAATCTCGGTGAGCGTCCACAAGCAGGGACGCATTGTCGATACGACAAATGCAATCTCGGGCGATGGATGTTTCTCTCCTGAGCGCGCAGGACGTGTCGAGCCAATGGCACTTGCCGAGGCTTGTTTCTCGGGTGACTACACCCTCGACGAGATCCAGCGTGAGCTGATCGGTGGAGGCGGATTGGTTGCACACTTGGGTGTCAACTCGATGTACGACGTGGTGCAGGCATCGTTGGCAGGAGATGAGAAGGCGGCGATGATCGTCGAGGCCTTCTGCTACAACATCGCAAAGGATATTGCAGCGATGAGCAGCGTGTTGCGTGGCGACGTAGATGCAATCTTGGTCACTGGCGGAATCGCATACAGCGATGTCATCTCGCAGAAGATCACCGATATGGTTGAGTGGATCACCACCGTTGTGGTCTACCCAGGCGAGAATGAGTTGGAGGCACTTGCAGGTAGCGTACGCGATGTTATCAATGGCAATCAGGTGGCCAAGATTTATGTTTAAACAAAGAGAAGAGGATAATTTTTAGAGAGTATTTATGATAAATGTAGAGGGATTTGTAGCGCAGTTGGCTTTGGATGCTGTTGTGGCGCTTTATGGAGATGTCAATCCATCGATGGTTCAGATTCAAGCGACGCGCAAGGAGTTTGAGGGGGACTATACGATGGTTACATTCCCACTGTTGAAGCTCAGTCGCAAGTCGCCAGAGCAGACGGCCAATGAGTTGGGTGAGTATATCGTGTCACATAGTGCGGATGTAGAGTCTTATAATGTTATAAAGGGGTTTTTGAACCTCTCGCTAACGTCGCAATATTGGTCGGCACGCTTTGCAGATGTTGAGTCGAACGAGATGTTTGGTTTGGTAGATGCTCCGTCGGAACGCACGATCATGGTGGAGTACTCGTCGCCTAATACCAACAAACCCCTACATTTGGGACATATCCGCAACAACCTATTGGGATGGAGCGTGGCCGAGATCCTCAAGGCCAATGGCCACAAAGTGTTGAAGGTCAACTTGGTTAACGATCGCGGAATACATATCTGCAAGTCGATGTTGGCGTGGCAGTTGTATGGCAATGGCGAGACACCTGCTAGCTCAGGGATGAAGGGCGACCACTTGGTTGGAAAGTACTATGTGGAGTTCGACAAACACTACAAGGCTCAGGTCAAGGAGTTGATCGAGGGCGGTGCGAGCGAGGATGATGCTAAGCGTGATGCACCTGTTATGCAGGCTGCACAGGCGATGTTGCGCAAGTGGGAGGAGGGTGACTCAGAGGTTCGCACGCTGTGGGAGATGATGAATGGTTGGGTCTACGAGGGTTTCGATGTGACCTACAAGTCGCTGGGAGTCGATTTCAACAAGGTCTACTATGAGTCGCAGACATATCTGCTGGGCAAGAAGTTGGTCGAGGATGGTTTGGCACGCGGTATCTTCCACCGCAAGGAGGATGGTTCGGTGTGGATCGATCTGCGCGAGGATGGATTGGACGAGAAGTTGCTGTTGCGTGGCGACGGCACGTCGGTCTATATGACGCAGGATCTGGGAACGGCCGTTAGTCGATTCGACGAAGAGGCGTTGGATGATATGATCTATGTTGTTGGAAATGAACAGAATTACCACTTCGACGTATTGAAGTTGATCCTTGGTAAGTTGGGTTACGAGTGGTCGAAGAATATCACCCACCTGTCGTATGGAATGGTCGAGCTACCCAATGGACGTATGAAATCACGCGAGGGTACGGTTGTCGATGCCGACGACCTGATCGCAGGAATGGTCGACGACGCACGCGAGATCTCGCAAAGCGCTGGCAAGACAGATGGATTGTCGGAGGCTCAGATATGTGATATATCGACAATGGTGGGACTTGGTGCGTTGAAGTACTTTATTCTAAAGGTAGATCCCAAAAAGACTATGCTCTTTGACCCTGCGGAGTCAATCGACTTCAACGGAAATACTGGCCCATTCGTGCAGTATACCCATGCTCGAATCTGCTCGCTACTGCGCAAAGCCGAGGAGCAGGGGCTTCGAGGGGCGGAGTATGCCGTGTGTGGCGATGCCGAACGCGAGTTGATAAAACAGATTATCGCCTTCGAGGGCGCAGTGCGCGCAGCAGGCGATAGCTACTCGCCATCCATTATCGCAGCCTATGGCTACGAGTTGGCGAAGATGTATAACGGGTACTACCACGACCACCCAATGCTCAAGGAGAGCGACGACCAGCAACGCAACCTGCGCCTAGCACTTAGCTACAGCGTGGCACGCACACTGCGTCAAGCAATGTCTCTACTGGGTATTACTGTTCCGCAGCGAATGTAATTTTTGTTGGGGGCTTTTGTTGGGGGCTTACGCCAACTGCCCTGCGCGGGCGGCGGCGGCGTGCTCGCCGCGGAGCTGACTTACTTTGCCTACGAGAATATAGAGGAGAAACGAAGTTTCTCAACCACCTATGGGGGTACCTACCAAAAATGATCGCCTGAATGGTTGGCCGAATGGCACTCGGGGGCTCTTTTTTGCGGACGCAGTTCGCAAAAAAAATGTTTAGGGGTCTAAATTATTTGTTGAAAGTTTACTTTCAACAAATAATTTAGACCCCTAAACATCAAGGCCGCAGGCCGCAGAAAAGCCCCCGCAGCGGGGATAGCACCCCCGCGGGTGCAGTGGCATATTCTCGTAGGCAAAGTAAGTCAGCTCCGCGGCGAGCACGCCGCCGCCGCCCGCGCAGGGCAGTGGTGCGTAAGCCCCCGACTTACAAACTTACAAGACCTACTCAGACAGATACTTGTCGATAGCGGCAGCTGCGTTACGTCCCGAGGCGATAGCGCGTACTACGAGACTAGCGCCTGTTGTAGCGTCACCTGCGACGAATACATTCTCAGCCGATGTACGCATCTCGCCATTGCAAGCTACATTTTTACGTCCATCGACATCCAGCTTCAATGTCTCGACCAATCCCTCCTGTTCGGGGTGGACAAATCCCATAGCCAACAACACTAGATCGGCCTTTATAACCTCTACGTTATCGGTATCTGTAGACTTCACCTCGACACCTACTACGCGGCCATCTTCGCCAATAAACTTATTGGTAGCTAGGCTCCAACGACGCTCACAACCCTCCTTATGAGAGCTTGATGTCTTAAGGATATTAGGATAATAAGGCCATGGTGTTGCAGGGTTGGTACCCACTGGAGGCTTCGGCATGATCTCGATCTGAGTAACCGATGCTGCGCCCTGACGGATAGATGTTCCCACGCAATCCGAACCAGTATCTCCACCACCGATCACCAACACGTGCTTACCTTTGGCCGACAGTTCGTCGGTATCTGAGACGTGCACATGCATCGCCACCGCACGGTTTTGGTTCTTCAAGAACTCCAATGCGAAGTATACACCATTGAGGTCACGCCCCTCAGCTGGAAGGTCACGAGGCACACCTGCACCGATGGCAACACAGACTGCGTCGTACTCCTTCGCAATCTTTGTAATATCCTTTGCCACATTGGCGTTGCACTTAAACTCTACACCCTGCTGCTTCATGATATCGACACGACGATCGATCACCGTCTTGCTCAACTTGAAGTCTGGAATTCCGAATCGCAACAATCCACCTGGTGTCTCGTCACGCTCAAAGAGTGTTACGCTATGACCCTTCTGGCTCAACTGATTAGCAGCTGCCATTCCTGCAGGGCCTGAACCGATCACCGCCACGCGCTTACCGCTCTTAACCTCTGCAAGAACAGGCTTTACATAGCCCAACTCAAAGGCCTTCTCAATAATCGAAACCTCATTCTCGCGAATAGTCAATGGCTCACCAACTTGATTCAACACACAACCCTTCTCGCACAATGCAGGGCAGATGCGACCTGTAAACTCTGGAAAGTCATCAGTCTGCTGCAAATTCTCATATGCCTTACGCCACTCTCCTTTGTAGATGAGATCCTGCCACTCTGGCTGGCGGTTGCCCAGTGGGCAACTCCAGTGACAAAATGGCACTCCGCAATCCATACAACGCGACGCCTGCAACTTACGATCCTCCTCGTTGAGCGTCTGCTCAACCTCTCCAAAATCGGCAATACGCTCGTGGATTGGACGATAGCCTGCCTCTTTTCTATTTATCTTTAAAAATGCTTTTGGATTTCCCATTTTTCTATACTAATAATCACGTTCTACTTTTGAAATTCGCTCGTTGAGCTTACGCATCTGCTCCTCCTGCAACACTCGCTTGTACTCGATTGGTGTCACCTTGATAAACTCGCGCACCAACGCTGGGTTATCCAACACCTCCTTGGCAACCTCACTCTGTGTGCGGTCGTAGTGGTTCTGGATATATCCCAAAAGCTCCTCGCGGTCGTAGAGGTTATCGACAAGCGACAGCTCCAACAACTCCATATTACAACGGCTATCGAAGCGACCATCACGATCCCAAATATAAGCTACTCCTCCGCTCATTCCAGCTCCGAAGTTACGACCCGTAGTACCCAATACAACAACGCGACCGCCTGTCATATACTCACAACAGTGCTCTCCTGCACCCTCGACAACAGCTATCGCACCACTATTGCGCACACAGAAACGCTCGCCTGCGCGACCATTGATAAATACCTCGCCCGAAGTGGCTCCATACATCAATGTGTTTCCTACGATAACGCTCTCCTCGGCCTTAAATTGTGACCCTGCGGCTGGCTTAACGACGATCTTACCGCCCGACAATCCCTTTCCTAGGTAGTCATTCGACTCTCCCTCCAATACGAAGGTCAAACCCTTGGTCAAGAATGCACCGAAGCTCTGACCTGCAGAACCCTTGAACGTAGCGGTGAAGGCATCGTCCACAACGCCATCCTCGCCATACTTCTTCGCCATAGCACCGCCCAACATAGCACCTACCGAACGATCGATATTGGTGATCTTGAACTCTGCCTCACTCTTCTCGCCCCAATTAAGCGTGCGCTCAGCAGCCACAGTCAACTGATCGCACAATGCGCTCTTCTCGATTGGCTCCTGAGGGCGTGAGTTGCTCAACTCCTCGCCATTAGTAAACGTTGCGCCATACAACAACTTCGAGAAGTCAACCTTGTCGACCTTGCTTGCGCCCATAGCCTCCTTAACGACCAACAAATCGGTGCGACCAACAACCTGATCCAACGACGTGAAGCCCATCTCGGCCAAGATCTCGCGAACCTCCTCGGCCATGAACTCAAAGAAGTTAACCAAATAGTCGGCACTTCCCGTAAAGCGCTTACGCAACTCTGCATCCTGCGTAGCAACTCCCACTGGGCAGGTATTCAAGTGACACTTGCGCATCATAACACAACCCAAAACAATCAACGCACTAGTAGCAAATCCGAACTCCTCGGCTCCCAACAACGCCTCGACAATGATGTCGTGACCCGTCTTGAGCTGTCCGTCGGCCTGCAAAACAACGCGCGAACGCAACTTATTCAATACCAACGTCTGCTGAACCTCGGCCAAACCGATCTCCGACGAGATACCTGTGTGGCGGATCGAACTCATTGGGCTGGCTCCCGTACCACCCTCGCTTCCGCTGATGATGATAGTATCGGCCATCGCCTTTGCAACTCCCGCAGCAATTGTTCCAACACCACTCTCGGCCACCAACTTAACACTCACGCGAGCCGTTGGGTTGACATTCTTCATATCGTAGATCAGCTGTGCCAAATCCTCAATCGAGTAGATATCGTGGTGAGGTGGTGGCGAGATCAACGAGATTCCTGGGATCGAGTGACGTGTCTTAGCGATCACCTCGTCGACCTTGAATCCTGGCAACTGACCACCCTCGCCTGGCTTAGCACCCTGAGCGATCTTGATCTGGATCTCATCGGCATTGATCAAATAGTTAGCCGTAACACCGAAACGTCCCGACGCAATCTGCTTGATCGCACTTCGTGCCGACGAACCATCCTCGCGAGGGGTGAAACGTGCTGGATCCTCACCTCCCTCACCCGTATTCGACTTGCCACCGATACGGTTCATAGCGATTGCCATCGCCTCGTGAGCCTCGCGGCTGATAGATCCAAACGACATCGCACCAGTTACGAAACGACGCATGATCGACTCCTTGCTCTCGACCTCGTCGATATTCAACGGTGTAGCTGCACACTTATAATTCAACCTATCGCGCAAGAAGATTGGGAACTGCTTGTCATTGACAACCGAGCTATACTCCTTAAACTTCTTATAACTTCCCAAACGTGTAGCGATCTGCAACGTCGCGATAGACTCTGGATTCCACGCATGCTTCTCACCATTTTTGCGATATGCATACTGACCCAAATCACCCAACTCAACACCTTGGAAGGCCGCAGCGTGGAAACGCAATACATCGGTGGTGATATCCTCCAAATCGGCTCCGCCAATCGCCGAGGTAGTACCTGTGAAATACTTATCTATAACGCTCTGTGCGATACCTACAGCCTCAAACAACTGTGCTCCACGGTAGCTACCGATTGTCGAGATTCCCATCTTCGAGATAACCTTCAACAACCCCTTACCAACAGCCTTGATAAAGTTCTTCTCCGCCGTTGCGTAATCCAACGATACAGAACCACTCTTAACCAACTGGCTAATTGTTGCAAAGGCCATATATGGATTAACGGCACTAGCACCATAACCCAACAACAGTGCGAAGTGCATAACCTCGCGAGCCTCTCCTGTCTCGACGATCAACGCCGTCTGAACACGCTTGCGCTTCTCGATCAAGTGGTGGTGAACTGCCGATACTGCCATCACCGATGGGATAGCCGCCTTGGTCTCATTCACGCCACGATCCGACAAGATGATATAGTTGCAGCTCGAACCTACAGCCTCCTCAGCCTCGGCACACAAACGATCAATTGCCGCGCGCATACCCTCGGCTCCATCCACTGCATCGAATGTCATATCCAACGTCTTGGTTCTAAAGCCCTTGTAGTCGATGTGACGCAAAATATCTATATCGCGGTTGGTCAACACTGGCTGCTTGATATGAACCATCTTCGTAAGCTCCTCACTTGGCGTAAGAAGGCTCTTCTCGATAGCTCCGATATACCCCTCCAACGACATCACCAACTCCTCGCGGATTGGGTCGATCGGTGGGTTGGTAACCTGTGCAAACTGCTGACGGAAGTAGTTGAACAACAACTGTGGCTTCTCCGAGAATACTGCCAACGGTGCATCGTTACCCATCGACGCAGTAGCCTCATAACCACCCTCGACCATCGGAACGATAGCCTTGTCGACCTCCTCCTCGAAGTAGCCATAAACCTTCTTCAACTTATCATACCCTGCAACATCAATGGCAACCTTACGTCCCGACAAGATCTCCTCCAAGTGGATACGATTCTTGCGCAACCAATCGCCATAAGGGAACTGTGCGGCCAACTCGCTCTTGATCTCATCATTCTTATAGATACGACCCGTCTGAGTATCGACCATGATGATCTTTCCTGGCTCCAAACGACCCTTCTCCAATACATTCTCCGCTGGGATCTCGACAACGCCTGCCTCTGAGGCCATCAACATCATACCATCCTTAGTGAGCGTGTAGCGTGTAGGACGCAATCCATTACGATCCAACATTCCACCTGCATAGCGGCCATCCGAGAACAACAACGCCGCAGGACCATCCCACGCCTCCATCAAGATACTGTGGTACTCGAAGAATGCCTTCAACTCCGCAGAGATTGGATTCTTGTCGTTAAAACTCTCTGGAACCAACATCGCCAACGCATTTGGGATCGACATGCCGCTCATAACCAAGAACTCCAAAACATTATCCAACGATGCACTATCGCTCATTCCTGGAATAATAACAGGATTGATACTCTCCATATCACCCAACGTCTCAGCCTTAGTCAAAACACTCTGACGAGCCGTGCTCCACAATCTATTTCCGCGAATCGTATTAATCTCTCCATTGTGACCCAACATACGGAATGGCTGTGCCAAAGCCCATGATGGGAATGTGTTGGTACTAAAACGTGAGTGAACCAATGAGATAGCACTAGTCAATGACTCACTGCTCAAATCCAAAAAATAGTGACGCAATTGATTCGACGATAACATTCCCTTGTAGATCATACTCTTCGACGACAGCGACACTACATAACTATCACCATTTGACTTCTCAACCAAACGACGCATACGATACAAACGAACATCCAACGACAACTCGCTCTTCGTATCCTCAACCACAAAAATCTGCTTGGTAACAGGCTCCACAGCCAACGCACCCTCGCCCAACATAGAGTTGTCGACTGGCACATCGCGTACGGCCAAAACCTTCAAACCCTCGACTGCCGCCATCGCCTCGATAGAGGCCAAAACCTCCTCTACACGCTTCTCGTCATTAGGAATAAAGACCAGTCCCGTACCATAAGTCCCCTTCTCTGGAACTGCTATTCCCTGCAACAAGATAAACTCGTGAGGTACTTGTATCATAATTCCTGCTCCATCGCCAGTCGCAGGGTCTGCACCCTCAGCTCCACGATGTATCATATTCTCGAGTACCAATAGTCCCTCGTCAATCACCTTGTGTGACTTCTTACCGTAAATGTCTAGTAGCAATCCAACGCCACATGCATCACGCTCATAAGCGGGATCGTAAAGTCCCTGCTTTGAACTCATTGAAAGAGTATGTTGTTTCATCCTTTTTCTATACTTTTCTTATCCATTTATTTCGTGTTTCCACACCTTATTACCATAAAGCGGCAAATGCAACCGACAACATTTGTTGTCGATTGCCTTCACCTTTACAACCTATTATTACCGCCAATTATCGGATAAACAACAACTCACGATACTTAGGTAATGTCCACATACGGTCATCTACAATCAACTCCAACTTGTCGATGTGGTAGCGAATAGCATCCATCATCGGGATGATTGTGTCGTGGTAAGCGATCGCCTTATCACGCTCACTCTCCAACTTGTTAGCAACCTTACGTGCCTCGATCATCTCAGCTGTAGTCTTCGATACGAAGTTGATGTGGCTCGCCATGTTGCGAATGATTGTCATATCCTGTGCGCTCATCGCCTCAAACTCCTCGCCCGAGAACAACGCCTTCATCTTCATTACGTTATCCAACAACTGTCCCTGATAAGCCGAAGCTACTGGAATGATGTGGTTCATCGCCAAGTCACCCAATACACGAGCCTCGATCTGGATCTTCTTTGTATATGTCTCCCACTTAACCTCGCAACGTGACTCTACCTCTGCATGATTCAAAACGCCCATGTTTGAGAACAACGCCAAGCTCGCTGGTGTCAAATATGTATCGAAGATCTTTGGTACGCTTGTCTCGCAATCCAAACCACGCTTTGCAGCCTCCTCTTTCCACTCGTCGCTATAACCATTTCCGTTGAAACGGATAGCCTCCGACGCTGTGATACACTCCTTAACACACTTAACGATCGCCTGATCCTTGCTCATGCCACCTGCGATCAACGCATCAACCTCTGCAGCGAACTCCGACAACTGCTCTGCAACAACTGCATTAAGTGTCAACATGATAGCACCGCAGTTAGCAGATGATCCTGCTGCACGGAACTCGAAACGGTTTCCTGTAAAGGCGAATGGTGATGTACGGTTACGGTCTGTGTTGTCCAACAAGATCTCTGGCAAGTGAGCTACGCCCAACTGCAACGCTGCCTTGTCGTCGAACTCGATCATGTCGTCTGTATCAACCGCTGCCAACTTATCCAAAACAGCTGCAACCTGAGTACCCATAAATACTGATACGATCGCTGGAGGTGCCTCGTTTGCACCCAAACGGTGTGCGTTGGTTGCTGAGCTGATGCTCGCCTTCAACAAACCATTGTGCTTGTGAACTGCCTTCAAGACATTCGCTACGAAGGTGATGAAACGCAAGTTCGATACGCTATCCTTACCTGGTGAGAAGAAGTTCAAACCTGTGTCTGAACACAAACTCCAGTTACAGTGCTTACCCGATCCATTAACACCCTTGAATGGCTTCTCGTGCAACAATACACGGAACTGGTGACGACGTGCAACACGACGCATCAAAGACATCAACAACAAGTTGTGATCTACTGCCAAGTTACACTCCTCGTAGATTGGAGCCAACTCAAACTGATTTGGTGCTACCTCATTGTGACGTGTCTTAACTGGGATACCCAACTTCAAAGACTCGTTCTCCAAATCTGTCATGAATGCCAACACGCGTGATGGAATAGATCCGAAATAGTGATCCTCCAACTGCTGATTCTTTGCACTCTCATGACCCATCAACGTACGACCTGTAAGCAACAAGTCTGGACGTGCTGCACACAACGCCTCGTCGATTAGGAAGTACTCCTGCTCCCATCCCAAGTTCGAAACTACAGTAGTTACATCATCGTTGAAATACTTCGCAACCTTAGTAGCTGCTGAATCTATTGCATTGATCGAACGCAACAATGGAGTCTTATAATCCAATGCCTCTCCTGTATATGAGATAAATACTGTTGGGATACACAATGTATCACCAACAACAAACGCTGGAGATGATGGATCCCATGCTGAATAACCACGAGCCTCAAATGTATTACGCAAACCACCATTAGGGAATGACGATGCATCTGGCTCCTGCTGTACCAACAACTTGCCTGAGAACTCCTCAACCATACCACCCATACCATCATGCTCTACGAACGCGTCGTGCTTCTCTGCTGTACCGCCTGTAAGTGGCTGGAACCAGTGAGTGTAGTGAGTAGCTCCCAAATCCATCGCCCACTGCTTCATTCCTACTGCTACGCCATCGGCAATCGAACGATCCAATGTCTTACCTCCATCAATCGATCCGATCAACGCCTTGTAGATCTGCTTTGGCAGATACTTCTGCATTGTCGAACGACTAAACACATACTTTCCAAACTCGTCTACTGGACGGCCATCACACTCTACACCAACCGTTGTGTGGCTGAATGCATCTTTCAATTGCTTAAATCTCAATGTACTCATAACTTTACTATTATAAAATTTAAATATTTATTCCTATTTCAAAACTATATTATTTGCCAAACACTGATCCACCATCTCCTCTGGCCACAACGACGATTGAACCTCACCGATATGTGCACATCGCAAAAAGTACATACACAATCTCGACTGACCGATTCCACCGCCGATCGACAAAGGAATACGATCCTCCATCAACGCCTTGTGGAACTCCAACTCCAACCGCTCGCTACAACCCTCCAACTCCAACTGGTGCTGCAACGCCTTCTTATCAACTCTTATACCCATCGACGAGATCTCAAACGAGCGTTGAAGTACATCGTTCCACAAAACAATGTCACCATTCAATCCAAAGTAACCATCCTCGTTTGGTGTCGACCAGTCATCGTAGTCAGGAGCACGTCCATCGTGCTTCTCACCATTGGATAACTTGCCTCCAATTCCCATGATAAATATCGCGCCATACTTCTTGGCCGCTGCATCCTCTCTCTCTTTTGGCGTAAGATCTGGGTACTCCGCCAACAACTCCTCCGTGTGGAGGAAGGTGATCTGCTCTGGTAGCTGAGGGGTGATATGCGCAAACTTCGAATATACCTCTCTCTCCATCGCCTTCAACGATTGGTAGATCTGATCTACAATCGACTTCAAAAATCCTAAATTACGCTGATCTGCCGAAACCGTGCGCTCCCAGTCCCACTGATCGACATACAACGAGTGGATATTGCTCAACTCTTCGCATGCGCGAATTGCGTTCATATCCGTATACAATCCATAGCCAACACCTATGCCATAAGCTCCCAACTTCATGCGTTTCCACTTAGCCAACGAGTGAACAACCTCCGCTTGACGACCGCCCATATCGGCAATCTTGAACGTTACAGCCTTCTCGATTCCATTCAAATCGTCGTTAATTCCCGTGCCTGTCAGAACAAACAATGGGGCTGTTACACGACGAAGATCTAGTCTCTTCGATAGATCATCCTGAAAACTCTGCTTCAACAGCTTGACTGCCTGATCCATAACCTCGGGAACAAGCTTGGCACGATATGCCTTTGGAATGTACAATTTCATCTAATTATCTCTTTAGTAATTAATGTTTTACCTCTCTCTCAACCATCTCCCACAAAATTCAAGAGACCATTAGTTTAGATAAGTTTCTCTTGAACGGTCAAAATTACTAAATTAATTCCAACCGTTCAAGAAAAAACCTAATTATTTAGTTATAAGCAGACTCTCCGTGCTCATAGATATCAAGACCTTCCTCCTCGATACGCTTGTTAACTCGCATTCCGTGGATCATGTCTACTGCCTTGAATAGGATGAATCCTGTTCCAAGTCCCCATGCCATGTAAGTAAAGGCTCCGATTACCTCTACACAGAAGAACTGTGTCTCACCTGCGATCAAACCAGTCTCACGAGCGAATACTCCTGTAAGGATTGTTCCCAATGTACCACATACTCCGTGTACTGATATTGCACCTACTGGATCATCGATCTTAAGAATGTTATCAAAGAACTCTACGGCGAAGATCATTACAAATCCACAGATCGCACCGATTGCGATAGCACCTAGTGGTGACACCAAGTTACATCCAGCAGTGATACCTACAAGACCTGCAAGAACACCATTCAATGCTAGTGAAAGAGTTGGCTTACCATACTTAACCCATGCTGTGATCAACGCTACTACCGCACCAGCTGATGCTGCAAGGTTTGTTGTCATGAATGTCTGAGAGATCCCCAAACTATCTGCTGATGAGCAAGCTGCAAGCTGTGATCCTGGGTTGAAACCAAACCATCCGAACCATAGGATAAATACTCCCAATGCTGCGATTGTAAGGTTGTGTCCTGGAATCGCACGTACTTTACCATCCTTTGTATACTTACCGATACGTGGTCCTACGATTGCTGCTCCTGCCAATGCTAACCATCCTCCTACAGAGTGAACGATTGCAGATCCTGCGAAGTCGTTGAAGTTAGCTGCGTCGTTGCCAAACAAGGTCTCACCCAAAGTTGACAACCAACCGCCTCCCCAAGACCATGATCCTGAAACTGGATAGATCACTGCGAAGATAACTACTGAGTACATCAAATAAGCTGAGAACTTTGTACGCTCTGCAACGGCTCCCGAAACGATTGTTGCAGCTGTTGCGCAGAACATTGTCTGGAACGCCATATCTGCCATATCTGGGATGTTGCCATCAAATCCGTCGTAAACCAATGATCCGAATAGACCAGAACCATACATGATTCCAAAACCAACGAACCAATAAAGGATAGAACCTACAGAGAAGTCCAAAAGGTTCTTCATCAAGATGTTTGCTGTATTCTTGCTACGAGCAAAACCCGACTCTACCATTGCAAAACCTGCCTGCATGATGAATACGAGCATCGCTGCGATAAGTATCCATACTGTATCAAGCGCCGAGCCTAGCTCCGCGATTTGTGCCATTGTTGCTGTTTCCATTATTTTTCCTCCTCTTATTTATCCTCTGAAAATAGTGTTGTATCGCCAGACTTTCCTGTACGGATACTAACTGTATCATCTATTGTCGAGATGAAGATACGGCCATCGCCTACCTCGCCCGACTGTGCAGCCTTGATGATTGCATCTACGGTTGGCTTTACGTTCTTGTCGCGAACTACGATCGAGAGCATGATACGCTCAATATAGCTTGTATCGTAAACCACACCACGGTAGATACGCTCTTGGCGTGACTTTCCAACTCCTCTTACGCTCATATATGAGAACCACTCGATTCCAGCCTCATAGAGAGCCTCCTTTACATCCTCGAACATTGTCTTACGGATGATCGCTTCAATCTTCTTCATAACCTAATTTATTATGTTAATTTAAACACTTCTTAAGAGAACACTCTCTTAGAATGCGAATGACATACCTGCTACTAGGTAAGCATCGTTCTGTGCTGGTGCTACAGATGCCTCGACGAACAATGGCAATGAAAGAACCTCCTTGTCGAAACGTACAGCTACCGATGCTACGTTGAAACCATCTGCATAAGCTCCTGCCCATGGTGTGATTCCAATTGATGCAGAGCAATCAACATCTCCTACTGAGAATGGGTAAGCAAAACAGATATAAGTCGAATAGCTAGCCTTTGCCTCGCCATCATCGCTGATAGACAACTTATCAAGCTCGCCAGCCACCATTGTACTCCATGTGATAGAGAATGCATCGTGCTCGTAGCCAAGTGTTACCTCCTGCTGGTGACTTGACCAACATGTATATGGTGATGACTCACCCTCCCACCAGTAGTCTGTTACAGATACCGAGAACGCGCCGAATGCATATCCGATTGTTGCATCCAACTCCTTAGCGCCTCCAGCTAGTGGATTGCTTCCCCAAGCCGACACTGAGAAATCGCCAAATGAAACTGCCATTCCTGGCTGCAATGCTGGGCCTGTCTGGTCGATACCACGCCATGTGTAAGTTGATACAAGATCAACACCTCCTGAAACCTCTGCTGCGCTCACTGATACTACAGCCATTGCTGCTGCCATCAAAGTCAAAATGTACTTTTTCATCGTTTTAATCTCCTTTTAATTTTTCGTTTTTTCCTTTTCATCCACCATCCATCCACAAAATTCTACATCCAAATTTAGATCTCTATCTCGGAAATTCTCATCGATGCCTGCATCACCTGCGTCTGATCCGCAAAGGCACTTAGCCTCACGTAACCCGCTCCATGGGGGCCAAATCGCTCGCCTGGTGACGACACTATCTGACACTCCGTGAGGAGTTTGTCAAACAGTTTCCATGATGTATCATACGGTGAGCGAACCCAAATAAACGGAGAGTGTTCACCTCCCCAAAATTCGAATCGCGCTTGGCGCAGACCATCACATAACATCGATGCATTTTTCATATAATAATCTACGTTCTCGCGAACACCCTCGACACCCGATTTGCTATATAGCGCCTCGGCACCGCGTTGGATGACATAAGCTGGCGGATAACTCTTGATCTGTTCACGTCGTCGCCACAATGTATTGAGTGACGCTCTACGATCGGTGCTAAACGAGTAGCCCGAGATCTCCTTGGGGATCACCATGTAACCACAGTGCAAACCCGTGAAACCTCCACTCTTCGAGAAGCTGTGAAATTCGATTGCCGTTCGACGTGCCCCCTTGATCTCGTAGATACTGCGAAGGGTCGTCGGGTCTGTAATAAATGGCGCATAAGTTGCATCAAAAAGGATTAATACATCATTTTTGATAGAATACTTAACCCACTTCTCCAGAGCCTCGCGACTCATCACACATCCCGTTGGATCGTTGGGATAACTGATATAGACAACATCGGGGCGAACCTCGGGCAGAGCTGGCTCGAAATCGCTGCTAGCATCACAACTCAAATAGACTAGGTTGTTCCACCCTCCGCGATCATCGACATCGCCTGCTCGATTTGCAATCACATTGGAGATCGTATACGTTTGGTACACTGGATCAACAACTGCAATGCGAATATCGCGACAAAGAATATCTCCTATTCCGCTCAAACCATCCTTTGTTCCGCAAGTGACAAACACCTCGTCACTTTCGATCTTAATCTTGCGACTTCGGTAATCACTCTTGACGATTGCATCGATCAAAAACTGGTACCCCGCATCGGGCCCTCGACCCCTAAAGCTCTTCTGCTGAGACATCTCGGTGACGCTCTGCATCATAGCATCGACGACACACGGTGCGAGTGGACGAACAACGTCCCCACTATCGAGTCGCAAGAGTTTTGCCTGCGGATTGAGCGTCGTATAGACGTTGATCCGCTGATCGATATTATTTTGAGTATCATCGTTTACAACCTTTAAAAACTGTGAATTAATTAATATCATCTGCTAAACTCTAATTTAATGGATTAAAAAAACCGAACGCTAACGATAGCGTCCCAGGCAAATATAATAACTTTTTTTATTATCAACCTCAACCTTAACCTTTTTTTAATCAATTTCAATCGCTCGAAACAAATTAGATTATCATATAAAAACCTCAAAGAACCTAAATAAATAAACCGTTGAGTCATCCAAGAAGCCCTGCAGGGGTGTGTTATAGCGCCTTTGCAAATGATCGATAGCCCTTATAACTTCACACTTCTCTTCCAACCACATTGCAAATATATGGCCTTTACAACATTTAACACCTACATTTTTGTCAACCAATTTATTTAAATTTCTACAAAATACAAAGTTGTAAGTGAAACGCCTATTTTAATGTCAATTTTATTTTTTACCCTACTAATTTTTGTAAATTCAATAAAATCGCTATTTTTGTAGTGTCAAATTTGTGGTAAAAACCCTAATATGCTATAAAATGGTCGAAAATAACCTAGATATTCTAGATAATAAGATTCTGAAACTTATATCTAGCAACGCTCGAATATCATTTCTCGAGGTGGCGCGTATGTGCAACGTTTCGGGAGCCGCTGTCCACCAACGCATCCAGAAGCTACAAGCATCGGGGGTTATCACGGGTTCTGAGTTTACGCTCGACTTAGCCAAGATTGGTTATGAGACCTGCGCCTATGTCAACCTCTACTTCAACCCCGAGGTCGACCTCGACGCGGTAGTTGACCACATACGCCAGATACCCGAGGTGGTGGAGTGTCACTTCACCACGGGACCATACGATCTATTGATAAAGGTATATGCCTATAACAACACCCACCTGCACGACATCATACAGCGACAGCTGAAGGGCATTGGACTCTCGCGCAGCGAATCCATCATATCGTATCGCGAGTCATTCCGTCGTCAGGTGATCATTGCCGATGCCTCAGAACAGCTCGACGCAACAGCGTCCGAGATCGAGTAGAGTACTATAGATAGAAATAAAAGAGAGGCTGCCACGAATCACATACGGTGATCGAATGGCAGCCTCTCTTTAAAGCGGCAACTCCTATAAGCCGAGTTCTGTACCTCAAAGACCCAATCTCGTCATAAGACAAAACCAGCCCCGAGGCCTCTATCATTGATCTACGAACGCAGTCACCTGCGCCCTCTAGCAACCTACCCCCCGACAACGGGCGAGTAACCCTTAGATGTCGGTATACACGGTCTTGCAACCTGTAAGATGTACTGACCGAGGAGTATCACTACCCTCGCGGTAGGCTCTTACCCCACCTTTTCACCCTTACCCCGAGCCGAGGCTCAAGGCGGTTATTCTCTGTTACATTACTACACCCTCACGAACGTCAAGCCATTAACTTGTACAGCACTCTACGTTGCTCGGACTTTCCTCCCCCCTCTCAACGAGGGCGGCGATAGAGCGGAATTGCATCGGCAAAGATAGTTATTTTTTCGGTTTATCACCAAAAAACTATCTACGACTATCGGAAAAGATATTTATTCTGCGCAACTTCGCATTACGACGGTCGGTGATAAAGGCTCCTGCGACAATAAACAACATCGCCAATATGACCAGCACCTGATACTGCTCGCCATACTCCTCGAAGCTAACCGTCGCCAACTCCTGCTGCTCCATCTTCGAGATGGCGTTCACCACCTCGTCGAGACCAATCGACTGCGTGGTGGCACGCACATAGCCCGCCTCTGTGATCGTAGCGATCTGTTGCAACATATCCTCACCCAGCTTGGTCACCACGACCTCGCCATCGGCATCCTTGATAAACTCACCATTGATCGAGATCGGTGCACCCTCGGGCGTTCCGATTCCCACCGTAAAGATCTTGACCCCTTGAGCTGCGGCACGCTCAGCGGCCGAGATTGCAGTATTGTCGTGCGCCTCGCCATCGGTGATAAGGATCACCACGCGGCTAGCATCCTCGCGATCCGAGAACGACAACAACGCCAACTCCAACGCGCGGCCGACATTGGTACCCTGCTCCCCCACAATAGATGGCGACAGACGCTCCGAGAAGGCACGCGCCAGACGATAATCCGATGTGATGGGCAACTCCACAACCGCATCACCTGCAAAGGCGATCAACCCCACGCGCTCCTGATTGCTCAGACCCGAGAAGAGACGCTCAATTGCAAATTGAGTCTGCGCCAAACGGTTGGGGGCGAAATCCTCGGCCAACATCGAATTCGACACATCGACTACCAACATCATCTCCACACCGCGGCTCTTGACCTCGCGCAACTTAGAACCCAACTGCGGACGTGCCGCAGCAAAGATCAACAACGTAATAGCCACCAACGACAACGCGCACTTCAACCTAACACTCACCAACGAGAAGTTGGGCATCAAGCGCTCCATAAACTCCAACCTAGCAAAGCGCTCCATGCGACGACGGCGACCATGCATGGCCAACAAAAACATTATCGCCAAAAGGGGTATACCTATTAATAAATATAGGTACTCTGGATTTGCAAATCTAAACATTATGGTAAACGTTTTAAGATAAGATACTTAACCAAAAAATCAACAATCAACAGAGCTATCGCGGCCAACACCCACACCAGATACTTCTCGTGATAGAGCGTGCGGTGCTCAACCTCGACCTCGCTACGCTCCAGCTGGTCGATCTGGTCGTAGATCGCTCGCAGCTTCTCGTTGTCCGTAGCGCGGAAGTACTCGCCACCCGTCGTCTGGGCTATCGAGCGCAGAACCTCCTCGTCGATCTCGACATCAACCTGAACATAGTCGACCAATCGGCCATAGGGGTCGAAGCGTGGATAGGGCGCTTTGCCCTGAGTTCCGACACCAATCGTATAGACCTTCACCCCCATCTCCTTGGCGATCTGAGCCGCTGTGACGGGTGCCACCTCTCCGCGATTGTTCACTCCATCGGTGAGCAGGATCACAACCTTACTCTTGGCCTCGCTCTCGCGCATACGGTTGAGAGCCGTTGCCAAACCGTTACCAATGGCCGTTCCATCCTCGATAACACCACTACGCAGAGGTGCCAAAAGAGTCTGCAACGCACCCTTATCGGTAGTCAATGGCGAGAGTGTAAACGCCTCACCAGCAAAGGCTACCAAACCGATTCTATCGCCATAACGGTCGCGAATAAACGACCCAACAACCGACTTCGCAGCATCCAGACGATCAGGCTCAAAATCACGCGCCAACATCGACGTAGATATATCCAACGCCATCACGATGTCGATTCCCTCGCTGGTGCTACGCGTATTCGTCTCCATCGTCTGGGGGCGCGCCAACGCAACCACGCAGCAGCCAAACGCCAACACCGTAGCCACAAATGGAACATGGCGGAAATAGCTGCGCCACGTGCGACGAACCATACGCAATCCATCGATCGACGAGATGGTGAGAGTCGCCCCACCACGTCGCAACTGATAGATATAGTGCGCTACAACTGGTAGTAACAGAAGTAGCAAAAATAATATTTTAGGTGATGCAAATTGCATAACAAAAGCCTTTAAATTAAACCATTACCAGTTCTTAACACCCTGAACAACTACGCCACGAGCACGCTCCTTCAGATCGTCCTGCGTCTTATCCTCTTGGGCTTGGATAGCATCCAACATCTGCTCGCGCTCCTGCTGCGAGATCTCACCATCCTGAGGCTGCTCCTGCTGCTGATCTTGCGGCTGCTCCTGCTGCTCATCGTCGCCTGGCTGTTGATCTTGTTGTTGATCATCCTGCTCATCGTCGCCCTCCTGCTGATCTTGATCTTGTTGCTGATCCTGCTGCTCGTCGTCACTATTATCTTGGTCTTGATCCTGCTGCTGATCCTGCTGATCTTGCTGTTGCTGTTCCAGCAAACTCTTGGTATAGGCGTAGTTATACTTCGCATCGACATCGCTAGGGTCGAAACGCATAGCATCTTTGTAGCTCTCCAACGCCTCCTCCAACTGCTGTTGTCCGAACTGCGCATTTCCCAAATTGTAGTACGAGATGGAGCGTTGCGCGTCGCTCAACAGAGAATCGGCCGCCAACTCCCCAAAGATTGCCGCGGCATCGGCCAAACTGTCGATCTTGGCCACAGCACATCCGAGATTGAACTTCGCCTCGAAGTTGGTTGGCGACTGCTCCAAAGCACCCACATAGTGCTCCGCAGCCGCAACGTAATCCTCCGAATTATACGACTTATTTCCCTTACGAACCTCGCCACGCTCGCCCATCTTCTGAGCCGACACCGACACTGTGGTAGAGACCAGCAGCGCCACGGTGAGTAGTGATATAATGCACTTCATACGCTTCATCATTTCGCCTCCTCCTTTTTGGTTTGACTCTCTGCTGTTTTAACCTCTGCTTGCCCCTGCTCCGACTCCTCGGCGTCCATCTCCTCGGCATCGCGCTCGCGAGTCTGCTCCACAAAGTCACGAGCTGCGCCAAAGTAGGCCTCGTTTTCGCTTGCCGAGATCTCGGCCTTGGCAAACTTCACCAGATCGGCATCGCGTAAGAGCGCCTGCATATCCATCTCGCAACGGGTCGGAAGATCCAACTCGCGCAGTGCCGCGATGATCTCGTCGGTACTCATCGAGACGGCCGAGACACCATATCGCCTCAATATGTAGTTGCGTAAAATATCGGTCAGTCGCGAGTAGTAACTCTTATACTCACCCACCTGCCACAACTTCTCGTCATACAATCGCTCCAACTCCTTGAAGGCCTCGACATGTGGCGGCAGCGGTGGCAGATCCGAGAACAGACCCATCACAGGGCGACCATAGTGAGCCATCAATCGCAACGCACCATAGGCCAATGCCAACAATAGCAATAGAGCCAAAACGCCCCACATAACATAGCCCGAGATCTCGCCAAACTTGAATGGCAGATCTTGAACTGGTTTGAAATCGATGACCCCCTGCGCCGTCGAATCGATCATAAATGTGGTCACCAACAGCTTCAACTCATCAGGCGAGTGGAGCGTGTCGATCGAGTTGCGCTCGGCCAACAACACCGACATATGCCCCATGTTGTAGACCCCCTCGTCGAACGATCGCAAACGGTAGCTGCGACGCAGAGTCATCAATCGCCCCTCGGCCGAGAGGGTATCGTAGCGAGGCTCACCCACCAACTCCAACTGCGGTTGACCCATATCGACCGAATTGCTAAAGTCGAAATCGGGGAAGGCGACAACCTGCGCAACATCCTTCTCCACCTCAATCACCAGATCCACTATATCGCCAATCGCCACACTATCGGAGCTTAACCACGCTCGCAACCGCGGCTCGAAGCGCGCAGAGTCCCCCTGTTGTGCAATAGCCACTCCACCGCAGCACAAAAATGCCACAGCCGAGAGACAAAATATTGATAATAATCGCTTAATCATCGCTGTTTAAATAGTTTTATCAACTCTACAACATAATCACCATCGGTGGTCAAACGTGCCGAATCTATACGGTTGTGGTTGAACATCGACGAGACAGCCTCGTCACGCGCTGCCCACTGCTCGGCATAGTGTTGGCGAACCGCTCGCGACGATGTGTCGACCAGCAGCGTCTCGCCACTCTCGGCATCGGCAAACTCGACCAAACCCACATCGGGCATCTCGGCCTCGCGAGGATCGACAACCCTAATAGCCACCATATCGTGACGCGAACGAGCTATCTTAAAGACCTGATCCAGAGAGTCCAAACCCTTGGCATTGGTCATAAAATCCGACAACATAAAACAGGTGCAACGCTTCTTGTTGACATTGGTAAAGAAACGCACCGCCTCGGCTATATCGGTCTTGCGCGACACGGGTTCGAAACCCACCAATTCGCGCAAAATCATCATCACATGGCTACGCCCCTTCTTGGGCGGGATATATCGCTCCACCCGATCCGAAAAGAGTATACACCCCACCTTATCGGAGTTCTGAGCCGCCGAAAAGGCCAATACAGCCGCCACCTCGTTGAGCACCGCCTTCTTGAAACGCTCGCCCGAACCAAACATTCGCGAACCACTAACGTCGACCATCAACATCATCGTCAACTCGCGCGACTCCTCATAGATCTTGATATGCGGAGAGCGCGATCGTGCCGTGACATTCCAATCAATATCGCGCACATCGTCGCCAGGGCGATACTCTCGAACCTCCGAAAACGAGATACCTCGCCCACGAAACGCTGAGTGATACTTACCTGCAAAGATCTGATTCGACAATCCGCGACTCTTGATCTCGATGGTTCGCACACGACGTAGAATATCATTTTCGTTCTGCTCCATAACTCAAAATTAGTTTAAAAACATTGAACACACGACACACCCAACTAAGGCACATCGACCGCATTCAAGATGTCGGTGATGATCTGCTCCTGAGTGATATTCTCGGCCTCCGCCTCATATGTCAGACCAATACGGTGGCGCAACACATCGTGGCACACAACGCGTACATCCTCGGGAATCACATAACCCCTACGACGGATAAAGGCGTAGGCACGAGCCGCCTTGGCCAACGAGATCGAGGCACGAGGCGAACCACCATACGAGATCAACGACGTGAGGTTTTTAAGCCCATACTCCATCGGTTCACGAGTGGCAAAGATAATATCTACGATATACTTCTCGATCTTCTCATCCATATATACATCCTCAACCACCTTGCGTGCACGCAAAATGTCGACGGGCGAGATCAACTTCTCAATCTGTGGCATACCCACCTTAGCGATATTCATGCGCACGATATCGCGCTCCTCCTGCTTCTTGGGGTACGAAATCTTGGCCTTGAGCATAAAACGGTCTACCTGCGCCTCGGGCAGTGGATAGGTTCCCTCCTGCTCCAGCGGATTCTGTGTAGCCAATACCAAAAAGGGCGATGGCAACTCAAATGTCTCGTCACCCAGAGTCACCTGCCTCTCCTGCATCGCCTCCAACAGAGCCGACTGCACCTTCGAAGGGGCACGGTTGATCTCGTCGGCCAATACGAAGTTGGCAAAGATTGGACCCTTCTTCACAGTGAACTCCTCGGTGCGCTGCGAGTAGATAAGCGTTCCCACCAAATCGGCAGGCAACAGATCGGGGGTAAACTGAATACGCGCGAAATCGGCATTGATCGCCTTAGCCAAAGTCGTAATAGCCAAAGTCTTGGCCAAACCAGGCACTCCCTCCAACAAAATATGGCCGCCCGAAAGCAGACCAATCAATAGTGTGTCAACCAAGTGCGACTGTCCAACGATCACCTTCGCCATCTCGCGACGTAGTGTGTCGACAAAGAAGCTCTCCTTTTCAATTCGCTCGTTAAGCTCTTTTATATCAATTGTGGTACTCATAAATAAAATTAATTATAACATACAATTAGTGATTCAAAACATAATACATAATGATTAACGAAGGTATAAAAAATTTATTTTACTAACAACACAAAAAATACCATTTTTCACCTCAAAAAAGATTGCGGTGCAAAAAAAATGCACGAATGGCAAATTGTGTAGAAATATTTTGGAAAAACAAAAAATTATACCTATGTTTGTGATATGCTTGCTAGGCGAGAACCCTGCGGTTAAACGTAAAACTCGTGGGGCTGAGTTTGGGAGAGAGGTGGGGCTGAGTCGTTACCGAGTAATTGCTGAGTCAAACTGAGTGGATGTTGAGTGAATTTTGAAATTAAAACCGCTGAATTCAACCTGCAAATGCAACTGAATTCATAGTTAATATTTGTTTAAATTTTTCATTTGGTGTGAGGTAGCCGAGCCTTTTACGAGGGCGATTATTTAG
>JBCQUH010000084.1:0-2714 GCA_047174185.1 Rikenellaceae bacterium
GCCTGTACTCTTAAAAATCATCTCTATTATAGATTTAAACAATACACAAAGATAGTGATAATTATCTAAATATCAAAGCGTTAATTTTTAGAAGTCCCCTATGTCTGTTACAGCGAATTCTGCGCAACGTCACCCTACCACAACAACTCAACATCCGCAGGCCACTGCTTGACATCGTCATATAGCTCATTACCCTTGGCAAATGTCGATTCGCCACACATCTCCACCTCGCACTTCAACAGACCCATATCGATCTTACGATTATCAAAGCGACTATTGATAACATACGAACCACCAACCACACGCCACATAGCACCCCACGTATTGTCGACAATCTCGCAACGATTCAAGATCACATTCTGAGGCGCATACTTCGGATCCTCCGTATAGTCGAACTTACCAAAGTAGTACTCACAAGGGAACCACAACGCCACCTGACCGCAGTTCGAGATCCTGTACTTATGGAACATAAAGTAGCCCGTCTCCTCGTTGTCGGCCTGCACACCGTTAGCCTTACAGTTGTCGATCACACAACGCTGCGCCAATACAAACTCGCACGATGTATATTTACAACCCTTACCCATCACAGGGTTCGAGAAGTCGCAATCCGACTGCATAATCTCCTTGTTGAACAAGAAGTAAAGGTTGTGATACAACCCGTTGCGGATACCATTCTCGGTAAACTTACAACGATTCATGACGATGTTATCCGTGCGCTTAATATGCACACCATGAGAACCCCAACCCGTCACGACCAAATCCTGAAACATAATTCGATTGTGGCGCGCCTCGTTGACACCCGTAATAAAGATACCCTGCACATTGCCGATATTCTCACCCACGAGGGCAAAATCGCGCAACACAACATCTACGATCTGAGGCTTGGTGTCGATAATAAAACATGCGTTACCCTCGATCTGCCCCTCTTTGACCGTCGTCTTATCGATGCCAGCACCCATAATTGTCACACCGCTCTTGATGGCGATCATCTCGTTGACCACGTGCACTCCCTCGGCCAACTTCACCACACCACCGCCCTTGCTGCTCACCTCGTCGATAGCCGCTTGGATCGACTCACCAGGTGCCACCTCTACACACACCTCAAACGACTGCTTGGGGTATTGCGCATAGCGGAAATCCGCCCCCCACTTCTCAGCGATAATGTCCGCTGCCTCCGTCTCCACAACCACAGCATCATACTCGGCCATCGATGCAAGGCTCTGCGCACAACTGCTAAATGCTGCTACAGCCAATAGCGCCACAAATAGAGATTTAATCTGTTTTTTCATTGTTTTTTTAGTTTTTAGGTTATTTTTAAATTATTGTCTGTTCAGTTAAAATAGATAGGTCAACACACCTACCACTCGGTTGTTGCTCACGTCGTGCGTATTCTCCACACGTCCTGTCGATAGGTCGATATCGCCATACCACGCCGTAGTCGACGAGTACTCCAACGCCACCGACCAATGCGGTTGGTTGTAGCTCACACCACAATAAGCACCCAACAACTGGTCAATATTGAGCGCACGACCATACATAATAGCCGATGAATCAATCGCCTGTGATGTTCCCAGATTCTTGATATATCCCACAAATATATATGGCTTCCACACCTTGCCATATGATACATTCAACCACGATGTAGAGTTGCGAATGGGCGTATACTCCTGTGTTCCATCGATAGTCGAAATCGAGGTGACAGCATATCCTCCAAACATCAACGTGTGGTCGAGTGCCGAGGCGTAAAGGCTCTTAGCCGAAATTGCGAATTTATCCTTCACATATCGCGCATGCACCTCTCCCGACAAAGCCGTAAGGTATTCGTCGACCTTATATGTCGCACCATTATATGTCGACTGCGTACGAGGTGTAAGATTCAATAAATCAACGCCTCCACCAACTAACAATCCTCCAGTAGAATAATCAGCACCCACATACAACTCAGGGATACAGCTATGTGCCAAATACTCATTCGACGAGCCATTCTCACCCGACGAGGTGTATTGCAACTGATAGATAGCCGCTGCGGTCAATTTCACACCACACGCGCTGCCATACTGATACCTCACCATCGGTGAGCGATTAAATGGCTGAAATGGCGAACCCGTCGACAGATTAGCTATCGATGGCATAACCGACCCAAACAAAGGGTGCCACGTCTGACCCACCAACAACGCATTGCCACTCTTCCACGCTAGGTTTAGATATGCCTGACGAATACGCAACAGCGTATTGTAATTGCCATAACCTCCAAAATCGACCTCCACCTTTGCCGATGCTACAGCCGAACCCACGTTTGGCCCCTGTACGTCAAGCCCCAGACGTGTCACGAATGAGTAAAAACTACTGCTCGACGTCTCATTCAAATCCTCGCCCAACGCATCGAAACTCTCGTCGAGCGGATATAGATAAAAGAGTTCGTTGACCGCTGCCACATTTGCTCGATTGTTGTAGTAAAAGTCGCCTCTCACAAATCCATAAAAGTCGTAATTGTAGCTACTCTCTTGCGCCACAGCCGCCACGCAGCAACACACGGCTACGCAAAAAGTCAAAAGTCTCTTCATTGTCAAATTCAAAAATTACATTATACTATACAAAGGTAATATTTTATCCCGTTATAACACCATCCCACCCCCAACAAAAAGAGAGAAACGCAGTTTCTCGCAGCTCCGCGGCGAGCACGCCGCCTGCCAGAGGCAGTTGGCGTAAGCAAC
>JBCQUH010000036.1:0-18708 GCA_047174185.1 Rikenellaceae bacterium
CTATTATTCAACACTTTAAAGATACAAATAAATGTGTAATTATGCAAATTATTGGGCATAAAAAAGACTGTCCTAAACTTTCGTTTTTGGACAGCCTCTTTTGCGTTGAGCTACCAGGATTCGAACCTGGAATGACAGGACCAGAATCTGTAGTGTTACCATTACACCATAGCTCAATATCCCTGTTTGGGTGGTGCAAATATAGGTTGAAAATTTTAATTACGCAAATATTTTGCTGCAAAAATATAGATTAATATAAATTAACGTGAGTTTGAGGGTTCGAACTCACACCTATTTCGGAGCTTTAGCGACTAAGAAGTTCGACTAACAAATCAATTTTTTTGTCCGCAATGACGGCTAGATTTTAAATAACTTGTTAGTCATCCGTTAAATTAACTCTCCATTTGCCCCGCTACCACGCATACCATCGCCTCGGGATCGATCGTGCGTTGAGCCAATTCGAGCAGCTGTTGCGAGGTGTAGGACTCTATTCGCGCTACGTTGCGAGCGATTACATCGTTGTCGTCGCCACACAGAATATTCTCGATCGTCACGTCGGCAATGCCAAATGGTCCATCGAGTATACGCATGATCTCGCCCACCATAATGCGTCGTACCATCTCCAACTCCTCGTCGCCAATTGGTTCGGTGCGTAGCCTCTCCACCTCCTCCATGATTATCTCTATCGCCTCGTGTGTCGCCTCGATGCCCACCTGTGTGGCGATGGCAAAGTAGCCGTCGTGGGCGAAGTTGACCATCGTCGACATCACGCCATAGGTCAATCCGCGCTGCTCGCGCAACCTCTGCATGAGTCGCGATCCGAAGTAGCCTCCCAAGGTGGTTGCCAATATCTGCATCCCCAAAAAGTCGGGGTGCGAACGGGTGAACATACGCTGCCCAATGCGGATCGATGACTGCACAGCGTCACTGCACTCCACTAAGTGAAACGGGCGCGAAACTGCCTCGGGCATGGTTCTCGTAGCTCTCTTTTCGCCCTGTGGTATGGCACTTGCAAGCTCTACGATCTGCTGGCGCTCGCTCTCGCCAATATGGCCGCTGCACACCACAAAACAGCGTTCGGCGCAGTAGAACCTCTCGTATATATCTACAATCTGTTGACGTGTGAGGTTGTCGTACTCGCTCTCCGAGTGGCTGATGCCGTAGGGGTGTGTGGTGCCAAATAGCGACTTGGCGAACTCCTCGCGCGCCTTGGTCTCGACCTTTTCGAGTTCGATCATAAGGCGCTGTTTGCGTTTGTCTCGATAGCGATCCACCTCCTCTTGTGCAAAGGTGGGGTGGAGGATTATCTGCTCGGCTACGCGAAGTGTCTGCTCGACGAATTTCGAGAGCGAACAGAAGTTGACGTAGACATTGTCGCGGTCGATATTGACATCGAAGTACGATCCGTAGTAGTCCAACTCTTCGGCTATCTGGTGGGCGCTCATCGTCTTGCTCCCCTCGCACAACATATTGGCTGCGGCCGAGGCCGAAAATGGGTGGGTTTGAACTGATGTGCCTGCGTCGAATACGAAGCTAATGCGCAACACTTCGAACTGGTCGTTGTTGAGTGTATATAGTTTTATGCCATTGCTAAGTGTCTGGCACTCTGCGCTCTGTAGCGCTATATCTTTTATGTCGATATTCATCTCTATTGGTTTTGTGTGGCGCGATAGATGAGCGTATTGGAGCGGTTGCGATCAAACGCTCGTCGGGCAAATTGTTGTATGGCCGCTTTGTCGATGGCTTGGTAGATCTCCACTTCGCGATTGATCAACTCTATGTCGCCAATCATCTTGTAAAAGCCCATGTTCATCGCCTTGTTCATGACGTTGATCTCGCCAAAGAGGGTCGATGCTTCGAATTTATTCTTGACTTTTGCCAACTCATAATCGTCGGCCAACCCCTCTTTTAGTCTCTCTATTTCGGCCCATAGGGCTGCTTCGGCCTGCTCGATGGAGGTTGTGGGGAGTAGCTGTGCGGTGAATACAAATAGCCCTGGGTCGACATCGCCACTGACATAGGCATTGACACCTGCCAACAACCCCTGTTGTTTGACCAAACGTTGGTAGAGTCGCCCCGAATCGCCGCCTGCCAATAGATCCGACACTAGGTCGGCCACGAAGAACTCCTCGCTCGTGCGGCCGCCAATGTGAAAGGCCATGACGATGCACGTAGCAGGGACGTTGCGCTCCACCTCACGACGGCGTGCCTCGTGCTGCTCCTCCTCTTGGGGAAGTGGTCGACGAACAATTGGGGTGTCTGCGATGGCCGCAAAGTGGCGCTCGCAAAGTGCGAAAATCTCCTCCTCGTCGATGTCGGCCGAGATGGAGAGTATGGCGTTGGATGGACGATAATATTCTCCGTAGAAACTCTTCACCTGCTCCATTGTGGCCGATGCTATGTGGTCGGGCGATATGCCAATCGTAGCCCAACGATAGGGATGGGTGGTGTAGCACATCTCTCTGAGAATCATCATCATATCGCCATATGGCTGGTTGAGATAGCGTTGCTTGAACTCCTCTATTACCACTCTCTTTTCGGTCTCCAGTACCTCTTGTGTGAGTTGCAGACCGCGCATGCGATCAGCCTCAAGAGCCAATGCTGTTTCGGTGCTCACCTTGGGCAGGGTGATGTAAAAATCGGTGTAGTCGTTGTTGGTGAAGGCGTTGTTCTCGCCCGATGCCAACTGCACCTCGCGGTCGAACGATGGAAAACGCTCTGTGCCTTTGAACATCAGATGCTCGAACAGATGCGCAAATCCCGTGTGTTGAGGATCTTCGTTTCGCGCCCCGACGCAGTATAATAGATTGATAGCTGCGAGTTTGGAACTTCTATCGCGTTCGGCCAAAATTCGCAGTCCATTATCGAGTACTCTCTCTTGGTAGTTTATCATGTTGTCGTGTATATATAAATAAATAGGTATCCACCAATTGAGCGAATAACACACCAAAGGTACGATAAATTTATGGAGTAGCAAAAAATGGACAAAAAACGAATAAATTTTGGCAAAATGCATAAAATTTAAAAATGATTTGCTATATTTGCGCTAATATGGTTTATTGAAAAATCTAAACAACGTATAATATCAATAATTTAAAGCAAAATGGCAGAAAAGAAATTTATTACCTGTGATGGTAACTATGCTGCGGCACACGTAGCATATATGTTCTCCGAGGTTGCGGCTATCTATCCAATCACCCCTTCGTCTACAATGGCGGAGTTGGTAGATGAGTGGGCTGCACAGGGACGTAAGAATATCTTCGGCGAGACTGTAGAGGTTGTCGAGATGCAGAGTGAGGCTGGTGCTGCGGGTGCACTTCACGGTTCGTTGCAAGCGGGAGCTTTGACTACAACATTTACAGCATCTCAAGGATTGCTGTTGATGGTGCCAAATATGTATAAGATTGCAGGAGAGCTTTTGCCAACTGTATTCCACGTATCGGCTCGTGCATTGGCAGCAGCGTCGTTGTCAATCTTTGGAGACCATCAGGATGTTATGGCTACTCGTCAGACTGGTTTCGCAATGTTGGCTACATCATCGGTTCAGGAGGTAATGGATTTGGCTGGAGTTGCTCACATCGTAGCGCTTAAGTCACGTGTACCATTCTTGCACTTCTTCGATGGATTCCGTACATCACACGAGATTCAGAAGGTAGAGTTGATCGACGAGGCTCGCTTGACAGCGATGTTCGACCGCGACGCTTTGAAGGCTTTCCGTGCGGCAGCGCTTAACCCAGCTCACCCAGTTACTCGTGGTACAGCTCAGAATCCTGATATCTATTTCCAGACTCGTGAGGCTTCGAACAAGTTCTACGACGCAGTGCCTGATATGGTTGCTGAGACTATGGCTCAGATCTCTGAGATTACGGGTCGTTGCTATAAGCCATTCACATTCTATGGTGCAGCAGACGCAGAGCAGGTTATCGTAGCGATGGGTTCTGTGACAGATACTGTTAAGGAGAGTGTAGATTACTTGAATGCACAGGGACGTAAGGTCGGTTTGATTACAGTTCACCTATACCGTCCATTCTCAAAGAAGTACTTCTTCGATATCCTTCCAGCATCAGTTAAGAAGATCTGTGTGCTTGATCGTACAAAGGAGCCAGGTGCTCACGCAGAGCCATTGTTCTTGGATGTATTCGAGATCTTCAACGGTGTTGAGAATGCTCCATTGTTGATTGGTGGTCGTTATGGTTTGTCATCTAAGGATACTACACCAGCGCACATCGTAGCGGTGTTCGATAACTTGAACGCAGAGGAGCCACGTGACCACTTCACAGTGGGTATCGAGGATGATGTGACATTCTTGTCGTTGCCAGTTGGTGCGCCAATCGCATTGGGCAAGGAGGGTACTTTCGAGGGTCTGTTCTTCGGTTTGGGTGCTGATGGTACTGTAGGTGCTAACAAGAACTCGATCAAGATCATCGGTGGTGCAACTAACAAATATTGTCAGGCATACTTCTCTTACGACTCTAAGAAGTCGGGAGGTTATACCTCATCTCACCTTCGTTTTGGTGACAACCCAATCACTTCGCCATATTTGGTTACAACACCCGATTTCGTGGCTTGCCACGTGCCATCGTATGTTGATAAGTATGATGTATTGAAGGGATTGAAGGTTGGCGGTTCGTTCTTGTTGAACTCGGTTAACGATGCCGAGACAACTTGCGCAACATTGCCAGGCCACATGAAGAAGTATTTGGCAGATAACAAGATTAACTTCTATATCATCAACGCAACGAAGATCGCAGCAGAGTTGGGTCTTGGTAACCGTACCAACACCATCATGCAGTCGGCATTCTTCAAGATTGCAGAGGTTATTCCTTTCGATAAGGCGGTAGAGGAGATGAAGAAGGCGATCTTGAAGTCTTATGGTAAGAAGGGCGAGGAGATCGTAAATATGAACTACGCAGCGGTAGATGCTGGAGGTCAGGCTGTAATCAAGGTTGAGGTACCTGCAGAGTGGGCTAGCGTTGAGGTATGTAGTTGTGCAGTAGCGGCTGAGGATAATGGCGCTACAGAGTTCGTAAAGAGCATCGTTGAGCCAATCAATGCGTTGAAGGGAGATGATCTTCCAGTATCGGCGTTCAATGGTCGCGAGGATGGAACATGGGAGAATGGTACAGCGGCTTTCGAGAAGCGTGGTATCGCAGTAGGTGTTCCAGAGTGGATCGTTGACAACTGTATCCAGTGTAACCAGTGTTCGTATGTTTGTCCTCACGCAGCTATTCGTCCATTCTTGGCTACAGATGCTGAGGCTGAGGCATCGGGTGCAGCATGGAAGCAGGGTATTGGTGAGACAAAGGCTCACAAATATCGCATGCAGGTCTCTCCATTGGATTGTACAGGATGTAGCAACTGTGTTGATGTTTGTCCAGCCAAGGAGAAGGCTTTGGTTATGAAGCCATTGGCATCGCAGTTGGGCGAGAGTGCAAATTGGAAGTATGCAACAGAGACGGTTGGTTATAAGTTGGACTTTGACAAGCGCAAGAGTGTTAAGAATTTGCAGTTTGCACAGCCATTGTTCGAGTTCTCGGGCGCTTGTGCAGGTTGTGGAGAGACACCTTATGTTAAGGCTATTACACAGTTGTTTGGTGATAAGATGATGGTTGCAAATGCTACAGGATGTAGCTCTATCTTCTCGGGATCTGCGCCATCTACTCCATATACAACAGACCACAAGGGTTATGGTCCAGCATGGGCAAACTCGTTGTTTGAGGATAATGCAGAGTTCGGAATGGGAATGCAGATGGGAGTCGAGAAGTTGCGCGACCGTTTGCGTTTGACAATGGAGGATGCAATCGCAAACTGCGGATGTTGCAGCGACGAGACTAAGGCTGCAATGCAGGCTTGGATCGACTCACGTAACTCTACGTTGGATTCAGAGGCTGCGACAGCAGTGTTGTTGCCATTGGCTGAGGCTTGTTCATGCGATGCATGTAAGAAGATCGTCGAGATGAAGGAGTGGTTGGTTAAGCGTTCACAGTG
Organism: Rikenellaceae bacterium; assembly: GCA_047174185.1. GTDB lineage: Bacteria > Bacteroidota > Bacteroidia > Bacteroidales > Rikenellaceae > Alistipes. The sequence continues at coordinate 5,989 of JBCQUH010000036.1, forward strand.
GATCATCGGAGGTGATGGTTGGGCGTATGACATCGGCTTTGGCGGTGTAGACCACGCTTTGGCATCGGGAATGGATATCAACATCTTGGTATTGGATACTGAGGTTTACTCAAATACAGGAGGTCAGTCGTCTAAGGCTACACCAGTTGGTGCGATCGCTAAGTTTGCATCGAGCGGAAAGCGTATTCGTAAGAAGGATTTGGGAGCAATCGCAATGACTTATGGCTATGTTTATGTTGCACAGGTTTCGATCGGAGCATCGCAGGCTCAGTTGTTCAATGTGTTGAAGGAGGCTGAGGCTTATCCTGGCCCATCGTTGGTAATCGCTTATGCGCCATGTATCAACCACGGAATCAAGGGCGGTATGACTCGTACACAGACTATCGGTAAGGATGCTGTTGCGTGTGGTTACTGGCACTTGTGGAGATACAATCCAGCGTTGGAGGCAGCGGGTAAGAACCCATTCACGTTGGATTCGAAGGAGCCAGATTGGAGCAAGTTCCAGAGCTTCCTAGGCCGCGAGGTTCGTTACACATCGTTGAAGAAGGCATTCCCAGCTGAGGCTGATGAGTTGTTCCAGGCTGCTGAGGCTAATGCTAAGTGGCGTTACGATGGTTACAACCGTTTGTCTAAGATGGAGTACTAGTAGAGGCCGGAGACGACTAAATTTATAGGATTGGGGAGAGTTGCAAGTGCGACTCCCCCCCCCCATTTTTTTTGCAAAAGTTTGGTAAATAGTTGGTGGTTCGAATATTAGTGCTTATATTTGTGGCGCTTATGCCCACGTGTGGGCAAGCATAAAGTGGGGGAGTCGCGAACTCCTTAAATATTAATTACAAAAAATAGCAATTATGGCTGTTAAAATTCGTTTGGCTCGTCACGGTAAAAAGGGCTATGCATTCTATCACATCGTAGCGGCAGACGCTCGCGCACCACGTGATGGTCGTTTTATTGAGAAATTGGGTACTTACAACCCTAATACCAACCCAGCAACAATCGACTTGAAGTTCGATCGTGCATTGGATTGGTTGCAGAAGGGTGCTCAACCAACAGACACTGCACGTGCGATCTTGTCGTACAAGGGCGTGTTGATGATGAAGCACCTTATGGGCGGAGTTGCAAAGGGTGCTTTTACTGAGGCTGAGGCTGAGGCAAAGTTCAACAAGTGGCTTGAGGCTAAGGGTATGACAATTACTAATAAGGTTAGTAAATTGGCTGCTGATGCTGATGCTGCTGATAAGGCTCGTCAGGCTGCTGAGGCTAAGGTTAATGCAGATCGTGTAGAGGCTTTGGCTGTAAAGGCTGCTGAGGCTGCTGCTGCCGCTGCTGCAGAGAGTGCTGAGGCTGCTACAGAGGAGCCAGCTGCTGAGGAGGTAGAGGCTGCAGAGGAGTAGTCATTACTCAAAATTTAGTGGAGAGTTGCAGTTTAAAATTGCAACTCTCTCTTGTTTAATAGATATACCATAAATTTAACGAGATAATTTTATGCAGAGCGTAGGTCGTATAAGCCGATTGTATGGCACGGATGGCGAGGTTATGTTGAGTTTGTATACGGCATTTCCCCAATTGTTTGATAGCGCGAAACCGTTGTTCATCAAGGTCGATGGACTGTGGGTGCCGCTCTATCTCGATCGTTTCGAGCGACGAGGTCGGTCGAGTGCAAATGCGTTGTTTGCCGATCTGGATTCGGATCGTCGGGTGGGGGAGTTTCTCTCGCAAGAGCTGTTTTTGCCCGAGTCGGATGAGTCTGCCTATAGCGATGTGTCGGAGGATGAGTTTACGTTTGATGATTTGGTTGGTTTTCGAGTTGAGGCGACCTATGGCGATGGCTATCTGTTCGAGGGCGAGATTGTTGATTTCTACGATACGGCTCGCAATCCGCTCTTTGGGGTGATGATGGATGGCGACGAGGTGCTGATTCCTGCGGCTGAGGAGTTTATTGCAGGGATCGATTTCGACGAGCGACGTATCGTCTTTTTGTTGCCCGAGGGGCTTTTGGATCTATAATCGTATAATCTATGGCTAGGGTAGTAGTTGGTATCTCGGGAGGAGTCGATTCGTCGGTTGCGGCATATCTGCTCAAGGAGCAGGGGCACGATGTTGTGGGGCTGTTTATGATCAATTGGCACGATACGACGGGTACGCTGGAGGGTGATTGTGCATGGCACGATGATCGGGTCTTTGCGGAGTTGGTGGCCAAAAAGTTGGATATCGAGTTGCATGTGGTCGATCTGTCGCAGGCATATCGCAGGCGAGTTGTCGATTATATGTTTGCGGAGTACGAAAGAGGTCGCACGCCCAATCCCGATGTGTTGTGCAATCGCGAGATAAAGTTTGATACATTTTTGGAGGAGGCTCTGAAGTTGGGTGCCGATTATGTGGCTACGGGTCACTACTGTCGCAAGGGCGAGAGTGTGGGTGCGGATGGTAAGCCCTTGTATCATCTGTTGGCTGGAGCCGATGGGAATAAGGATCAGAGCTACTTCTTGTGCCAATTGTCGCAGTCGCAGTTGAGTCGCGCACTGTTTCCGATTGGTGATATGGTCAAGGGCGAGGTGCGTCGGGTGGCCGAGGAGCAGGGGCTTGCGACGGCACAGCGCAAGGATTCTCAGGGTATCTGTTTTGTTGGTAAAGTCGATCTGCCCGAATTCTTGCAACAGAAGTTGTCGAAGAGAGTTGGCAATGTCCACGAGATAAAGAGCAGTTGGCCGAAGTATGCCGCCTACGATGCGGTGGCGAGCGATGATCTAGAGTCGCTGTCGAGACCCTTTGGGTATACGGTTCGTGATGGTAAGAAGATCGGCACGCATAATGGAGCCTATTTCTATACGATCGGCCAACGTAAAGGGTTGGGAATTGGAGGTCGCAAGGAGTCGTTGTATATTATCGGTACGGATGTTGAGGCGAATGTGATCTATGTTGGCGAGGGTGATTCACACCCTGGGTTATTGCGTCGAGCGTTGCTAATTTTGCCCCATGAGTTGCACTGGGTCAACCCCGAAAGGGCGTTGATGGAGGGGGTGAGTGAGCGATTTTTGATCCGTATTCGTTATCGTCAACCGTTGCAGGGCGGAGAGCTTCGAGTAGCGGCCAATGGGTTCTATGTGCTGTTTGATGAACCGCAACGAAGCATTGCCGCAGGTCAGTTTGTGGCCTTCTACGATGGTGACGAGTTGGTGGCCTCTGGGGTTATCAATGGCTAAGGTTCGTTTGGCCTATTTGGGTCGATAAAAAATGCAAAAAAAATAGCGCTGTATTTGAAATGTATTGATATTTTTGCGCTATATTTACGGCGTTAATTAAAAAAATATTACAAAATGTTGTTAGATCTACTAAATTACTCCTACTTTTCGCTATTTCTGATCGTAGCGTTAGGATTTATTTTGGGTCGAATCAAGATCAAGGGACTCTCGTTGGATGTTTCGGCAGTGATATTTATAGCACTGTTGTTCGGCCATTTTGGAGTTATAATCCCCAAGGAGTTGGGTAATTTTGGTTTGGTTCTGTTTATCTTTACGATTGGAATTCAGGCTGGTCCAGGATTTTTTGATACCTTTAGGACTAAGGGTAAAACGTTGATAATAATCACGTTGCTGATTATTACGTCGGCTGCACTTACGGCTCTGGGTATGAAGTATCTCTTCGATGTCGATACGCCAAGCATCGTGGGTCTTATGGCAGGTGCCTTGACGAGTACCCCTGGTCTTGCGGTGGCAATTGATAGTACCAACTCTCCGATGGCCTCGATCGCCTATGGTATCGCCTATCCGTTTGGAGTTATTGGCGTAATTTTGTTTGTGAAGTTGTTGCCTAAGTTGTTGAAGGTCGATCTGCAAGAGGAGGCCGCAGCATTGGAGAAGGAGCGTAGAGGAGCCTATCCCGAACTCAAGACCTGCATCTTTCGAGTGTCGCATCCAGCAGTTTTTGGCAAGACGCTAGCGCAGCTCAAGGTGCGCTCGCTCACGGGTGCTATTGTGTCGCGTATTCGCCATGGTAACGATATCTTGATGCCTAAGTCACACTCGGTTTTGGAGGAGAATGATTATGTGCAGGCGGTGGGTAGCGATGAGGCGTTGGATCAATTTGCTATATTGGTTGGTGACCGTGAGGAGGGCGAGCTTCCGTTGCACCCTAGTCAGGTTGTGGTGTCGTTGTTGATTACTAAGCAGTCGATGGTTAATAAGCGTCTGGGTGATCTGCACTTGCAACGCAACTTCGGATGTACGGTGACGCGTGTGCGACGAAGTGGAATTGTGATCTCACCATCGGCCGATTTGGCATTGAAGTTTGGTGATAAGTTGATGTGTGTTGGTGAGCGCGATGCGTTGGCGAGCATGGCACGACTCTTTGGAAATGATGAGAAGCGCCTCTCGGATACCGATTTCTTCCCTATTGCGATGGGAATTGTGATTGGTGTATTGGTGGGAAAGATCAATATTATAGTCCCTGGGGTATTCTCTTTTTCGCCTGGTTTGACGGGTGGAATCTTGATCTCGGCCTTGGTGTTGAGTGCTATTGGTAAGACGGGGCCAATCTTGTGGTCGATGTCTGGCCCAGCCAATCAGCTGTTGCGTCAGTTGGGATTGTTGCTCTTTTTGGCAGAGGTTGGAACCTCGGCAGGTCGCAATTTGGTCTCGACATTTCAGGAGAGCGGTCTGTTGTTGTTTGGTGTGGGTGCTGCAATTACGGTTGTGCCGATGATTGTGGCGGTTGTCGTTGGTCGCACGATCTTCAAGATTAGTCTGCTCGATTTGATCGGTACGATTACGGGAGGTATGACTAGTACGCCAGGTCTTGCGGCGGCTGATTCGATGACCGATAGCAATATCCCGAGTGTGGCCTATGCGACGGTATATCCGATTGCGATGGTGGTGTTGATACTCTTTATTCAGATTCTGTCGGCCTCGTAGAGTGTGGTTGAAAAGACTCCTGCGTCATTGCGGACAGCAATAGATCAAGTCCGCAATGACGTATTGGGGTCTCTTGGGTTACGCACTTTATGCGCTATTCGGCACTTGTGTTGATCGTGGTGTTGATAAGCACGGTGTAGAGCTTGTCGGCAAAGTTGCGCCCGATGGGGATCGTCGTGCCGTTGGCATCGCGCAGTTTGACATACTGTTTGGTGAAGGATAGTACCTGCGATTTGGCAATCACAAACGATCGGTGGATACGCAAAAACTCCGCTTCGGGCAACATCTCAAGGAAGCTCTTAACGCTCATTTTGGTTAATATTTTGCGCCCCCCCATGCAGTGTATCTTCACGTAGTTGGCCAACGCCTCGACATATATTATGTCGGCATATTGGATGGTCACATTCTGATAATCGACCTTTATGGTGATCGACGAGCTATCGATTCGTCCCGCCTTTGAGGCGCGTGAGTGTATCTCGGTTATATGCTCAGCACGAGCTATTGCCGCGGCAAATCGTTCGTAGGTAAATGGCTTGTGGAGGAAGTCGACGGCTCGTAGATCATATCCATCGAGCGCATATTTGGCGTGTGCCGTGGTAAATATCAATAGACACTCCTCGGGTAGCTCGCGAGCTAGATCAAGCCCCGAATGCTCCTTCATCTCGATGTCGAGTAGCGCCAACTCGGGGCGCTGCTCCTTGATCTTCTCGATACCCAATATGGGGTTGGTGTATGTTGTTAGCTCGATGTTTTTGTGGTTCGAAAAGTAACCCTCAATAAGCGATAGAGCCAACGGTTCGTCGTCGATAGCTATACATCTCATAACTCAATCTTTAGTGTCGTTTTAAATATCTCTCCATCGCTGCTGCACTTCAAGTGGTGACGATCGGGGTAGAGTAGCGATAGTCGTTTGCGGCAATTCTCGATTCCTATGCCCGAGGATGCATCGTCGCGCGTAAATATCCTATTGGAGGTCGAGAAGTTTAATACACGATTTTTCAACTCCAAACGAATATCGATGGTGCTGCTCTCGGAGGAGGATACGCCATACTTAAATACATTTTCGATGAATGTGATGAAGATCATCGATGGCACATATTGACTATCGTCATCCACCTCGCTACGGAACTCGACCCTCGTTTGGTCGCTTAGTCGCAGGGTGTGGATGTCGATAAACTCCTTGAGATACTTCACCTCGTCGACGATCATGATGCTCTCCTTGTCGCAGTTCTGGTAGATATATTTCACGATGTTCGAGAACTTCATTATCACCTCGCCCGTTCGCTCCGAGTGGGTGAAGTTTAGGGCGTATATCGTATTTAGAGTGTTGAACATGAAGTGGGGATTGATCTGCGACTTGTAGATGGCCAACTCGGCCTTTCCCTTCTCGTTCTCAATATCGCGTCGCTCCATCTTTTGGCGAAACACCTCGGCCAACAATCCAAACATAATTGAGAAACAGATGTCGACAAAGCAGAGTGTGCAGAGGACGCGCGTTCGAAACCGATTTAGCTGTTCGATCGATATTGTGCTGTTGCTATCATAGAGATCTACGGTCTGGATCTTCGTAGCAAAGTATGTGATTATGACCACCAGCGATATGGATAGCACCGCTTTGTGATGCTCTCGCTTGAAAATATAGGTGGTGAAGTTGAAGCGCCGCCCCAGATTGTGTATCAGCAACACGTATAGAACCATCAACACAAAGAAGTATGGATCGCGTTCGGCAATGCGGTCGGTGGGTATCAATACGAATATAATGGGGATGAAAATAATGTAGACTCCCCAGTCGATGTGTCGAAATATTTTGGCTTCATCACGTGTCATACCACAAAGTTACTATTATTTTGCAGATGTCCAAACTCTGCAAGTCGCTATTTATCCCCACAAAGCTGTCGTTAGTCTACGAACCCTTGATAATCCGAGTTCTCTTATCTATCTTTGTTTAGAGAAATTACTAATAATTTATTTAATAGATGAAAACCAAAAAAATTATCTGTGCTGTGGCGTTTTTGGCCGCAGCTTTAGCCATTAGCTCGTGTCAAGAGGGTGGCGTTAACCAACAATCGTCGGCCAAGAGTTATAAGACGATGGTAGTCTCGAAGGGTAACACCTCGGTAAGTACCAAATACTCGACTTCGATCCGCGGTGAGGAGTTTGTGGATATTCGCCCCCAAGTGTCGGGTGTGATCACCAAGATTGCCATCACCGAGGGTGCAAAGGTGAAGAAGGGTGATGTTATGTTTGTGATAGATCAGTTGCCATATCAAGCAGCTCTAGGTGTGGCAGAGGCTAATGTCAAGAGTGCAGAGTCAGTGGTTGCAACTGCGAAGTTGAATGCCGAGAGTAGCCAAGAGCTTTTCGATGCCGAGGTGATCTCGGAGAATGAGTTGCAGACGACGCTCAATACATTGGCATCGGCCGAGGCGGCGTTGGCATTGGCCAAGGCTCAGTTGACAATCGCACGTAGTGATCTGTCGTATACGGTCATCACAAGCCCTGTGGATGGTGTGGCGAGTATGATCCCATATCGTGTGGGGGCGTTGGTTAGTTCGTCGATTAGCGATCCGTTGGTGAGTGTTGCCAAAAACGATAATATGTATGCTTACTTCTCGATGTCGGAGTCGCAGCTGTTGGCGTTGACTCGCACGGTGGGTTCGGCCGATAAGTTGATGGATAATATGGATGAGGTGGAGTTGATCTTGAACGATGGTGTGGGTTATGAGCACATGGGTAAGGTTGATGCCATCAGTGGTACGATCGATAGCTCGACTGGTACGGTTGGTATGCGAGCAATCTTTGCCAACCCCGACTATATGTTGCGCGATGGCGGTAGCGGAAGCATCGTTATTACGACGTTGATCGACGACGCAATTGTTGTCCCTAAGATCGCTACGTTCGAGATCCAGAATAAGGTCTTTGCATATAAGGTTGTCGATGGCGTGACGCGATCGTCGCAGCTCGAGATCTACCCCTACAACAATGGCCGCGAGTATGTGGTGTTGTCGGGACTCGAGGTGGGAGATGTGATTATCGCCGAGGGAGCAGGTCTGCTTCGTGAGAATACCCCAGTGGCAAATGCCGAGACAAAAGAGTAAAAAGAGAGATTATTATGTTTGCAAAGAGATTTATAGATAGACCGATCTTGTCGATTGTAATATCGGTCGCACTGCTCTTTATCGGAGTTATTGGTTATACAATGCTTCCCGTAGAGCAGTTCCCCGAGATCGCACCACCGACGGTCGTGGTTAGTACGTCGTATACGGGAGCCAACGCCTCGACGGTGCAGAAGAGTGTTATCATGCCACTCGAGGAGGCGATCAATGGAGTGGAGAATATGTTGTATATGACCTCGTCGGCAAGTAGCGGTTCGGCGCGAATCGTGGTCTACTTCCGTCAGGGTACAGATCCCGATATGGCGATGGTCAATGTGCAGAACCGTATCGCTACGGCTCAGGGTCAGCTGCCAGCCGAGGTTACTAAGTCGGGAGTCAACGTCAATAAGAGTAAGACTAGTACGTTGAAGATGATTTCGATGTGGAGTCCCAACAATGAGTTTGACGACATCTTCATCGCCAACTACATGAAGATAAATATCGAACCTCGTTTGGCACGTGTCAAGGGTGTGGGTGAGGTCGATGTGATGGGCCCTGCCTATGCGTTGCGTATATGGTTAGATCCCTATAAGATGGCGCAATATAGCCTTATGCCATCGGACATTACATCTATCTTAGATGAGCAGAATCTAGAGTCGCCAACAGGTACATTGGGTGCTAACTCTACTAATGCATTCCAGATAGACCTTAGTTATCGTGGCCGTTTGGAGAGTGATGAGGAGTTTGAGAATTTGGTTGTTAAATCGTTGTCGAATGGTGAGGTGTTGCTTCTTAAGGATGTTGCAGAGATTGAGTTGGGGGCGCAGAGTTATGATATCTTTGGTAATGTAAATGGTCGTTATGGTCGTACGAGTGCTATCGCTCAGACCTCTAACTCCAATGCTAATGAGGTGACTATCGCACTCGATAAGGAGTTGGAGGAGATCAAAAAGGAGATCCCTGCAGGGTTGGAGATTGTCGATGTGATGAACACCAAGGATTTCCTTGATGCATCGTTTAGAAATGTATTTATCACCTTGATTGAGGCTATTTTGCTGGTGATATTGGTGGTATATATCTTCTTGCAGAACTTCAAGTCGACGTTGATCCCCTCGGCGGCCATCATCGTCTCGTTGGTTGCAACCTTTGCGTTTATCTATATGATGGGCTTTAGCCTCAATCTGTTGACGCTGTTTGCGCTGGTGCTGGTGATTGGTACGGTGGTCGACGATGCGATTGTGGTGGTCGAAGCGGTGCAGAATAAGTTCGACAGTGGCGAGCGTTCACCCTATTTGGCCACTATTGGTGCGATGAAAGAGGTGTCGTCGGCATTGGTGACTACTACGGTGGTCTTTATGGCGGTCTTTATCCCAGTATGTTTTATCGAGGGTACGACGGGTCTGTTCTATACTCAGTTTGGATTGACGATGGCTGTGGCGGTTGCCATATCGACGTTCAATGCCTTGACGCTTAGCCCTGCATTGTGTGCCTTGATTATGACCCCTCATCGCGAAGTCGACGAGGGTGAGCGTGCAAGTTTCTCGACTCGTTTCCACCATGCGTTTGATGCTAACTTCAATAAGTTGGTCAATTCGTATAAGAAGAATGTGTTGTTCTTCTTGCAGCATAAGGTGTTGGCCTTCTCGTTGATGTTGCTATCGTGCGGTGCGCTATTCTACTTTATGAGCAATACCAAGACGGCACTTGTGCCCAACGAGGATATGGGAAACATCTTTGTGAATGTGCAGACCGCACCTGGTTATACTCACCACGAGACGGCAAAGATCGTCTCGGAGATCGAGAAGCGCCTCAATACAATCGAGGAGATTGGTGTATATTCGATGATCATCGGTCGTAACCGTACAGGAGCATCTGGAGGTAATGCTTCGATGTTTATCATCCGTCTTAAGGATTGGAGTGAGCGTAAGGGCAAGGATCAAGATGTGGCATCGGTTGTGAAGCGAATTTACGCTTTGACATCCGATCTAACCTCGGCATCCATTATGGCGATGTCGCCACCGATGATTACTGGATATGGCGCGAGCAATGGTTTTGAGGTCAATATTCAGGATCGTAAGGGAGGTAAGATCGAGGATCTGGAGATGTATGCTACGGAGTTTATTAGTCGTTTGGGCGAGCGCGAGGAGATCTCTCGCGTTCAGACATCGTTTGCGACGAATTTCCCTCAATATGCGATCGAGGTTGATGCTGCATTGTGTAAACGTAATGGCGTTTCGCCAAGCGATGTGTTGAGTACAATCTCTGGTTATGTCGGAGGAAACTATGTCTCGAACACTAATAAATACTCGAAGTTGTATCGCGTTATGATTCAATCCTCGATTGATAATCGCCTAGATTATGAGGTGTTGGATAATATGTATGTTCGTAATTCGGATGGCAATATGTCGCCTGTGAGCCACTACGTGAAGGTCGAGAAGGCATATAGCGCTCAGAATCTGGCTCGCTTCAACCTCTTCCCATCCATCACGGCCAATGGTGTTCCAGCCGATGGTTATAGCTCGGGTCAGGCGATTCAGGCTGTTCGCGAGGTTGCGGCCGATGTTCTGCCACTGGGTTATGGTTATGAGTTCGGTGGTCTGTCGCGCGAGGAGTCTAACTCGACTTTGGAGTCGACGGTTATGATCTTTATCATCTGCGTGGTCTTTATCTATTTGATTTTGTGTGCGCTCTACGAGAGTATCTTCATTCCGTTGTCCGTTATCTTGTCTGTTCCATTTGGTTTGGCGGGTAGTTACTTGTTTACCAATCTGTTTGGACTCACGAGTGACATCTATATGCAGACGGGTATCATCATGCTTATCGGATTGTTGTCGAAGACTGCGATCCTGCTTACGGAGTACGCCTCGGAGCGTCGTCGCCAAGGTATGTCGATCACTCAATCGGCAATTATGGCGGCCAAGGTTCGTCTGCGTCCAATCCTTATGACATCGCTTACGTTGGTCTTTGGAATGTTGCCACTTATGTTTGCTACGGGAGTTGGAGCCAACGGAAATATCTCGTTGGGAGTGGGTGTTGTCGGCGGTATGCTAGTGGGTACTGCGTCGCTGATCTTTATTGTGCCAGCTCTGTTTGTGATCTTCCAATATATTGAGGAGCAGGTTATTCCTAAACGTGTATTGCCTACTACAACATCAAAATAATAGAATGAATATGAAGTATATAAATCATATATTAGCACTGGTTCTCACCCTCACAACTATGTCGGGGTGTGGAATCTACTCTAAGTATCACAGCTCCACGGAGGATGAGATTGTAGATGATCTCTATAGCTATATTGAGGCCTCGAACGATACCACTAATATTGCAAGCCTTGCGTGGCGCGAGCTATTTACCGACCCATGTCTGCAGTCGCTCATCGAGCAGGGGCTGGAGGCCAATACCGATCTCAATATTGCACGTTTGAGTGTGGAGCAGGCCGAAGCGACTCTGAAGTCGAGCCGATTGGCATTTTTGCCATCGTTGAACGCTACGCCTCAGGCGAGCATCTCAAGTTCGCAGGGGGTTACTACGCAGAGCTACAATATCGGTGTTAGTGCCTCGTGGGAGATCGACCTGTTTGGAAAACTGCGCAATGCCAAGGAGGGTGCCAAGGCGGCTTTGGAGCAGAGCGTAGCCTATCGTCAGGCGGTTCAGACACAGCTTGTCGCTACGATTGCCAATAGCTACTATTCGCTGTTGATGCTCGACGAGCAGTTGGCAATTAGTCTGGAGACCCAAGATAATTGGTCGGAGAATCTGCGTGCGATGGCCGCTATGAAGCGCGCTGGACGTATCAATGAGACGGCTCTTTTGCAGTCGGAGGCGAGCAGCATTTCGCTTAACTCGAGTATTGTGACTATCAATGAGCAGATCGCAGAGTTGGAGAATACAATCTCTACACTGTTGGCGCAGCCTACGAGCCATATCGAGCGAGGTTCGATCTGCGATGTTGTGTTGCCCGATGATCTGTCGGTCGGAGTGCCTTTGCAGCTGTTGAGCAACCGTCCCGATGTCCGTATGGCCGAGAGCTATTTGGCGCAGATGTTTTATGCTACGGCCGAGGCTCGTTCGGCTCTCTATCCCTCGATTACGCTTAGTGGTTCGGCAGGTTATACCAATAGCCTAGGGTCGATCGTCAACCCAGGCGAGATGTTGTACAACGCAGTTGCGTCGTTGGTGCAGCCGATCTTCAACCGTGGAGCACTTCGTGCACAGGTCAAGATCAGCAAGGCGCAGCAGGAGCAGGCTCTGTTGCTGTTCAAACAATCTATTTTGGATGCTGGAGCCGAGGTTAACAATGCGTTGAGCAGTTGGCAGAGTGCTCAAGAGCGTTCGACATATAGCGTTGCTCAGATCGAGAAGTTAGAGCAGGCGGTGGCCAAGACCCAGCTGTTGATGACTCATGGTAGTGTAACCTATCTGGATGTTTTGACGGCGCAGTTGAGCCTTTTGCAGAGCCAATTGTCATTCTCGACCGATAAGTTCAACCAAGCCCAAGGGGTTGTGAATCTCTACCGCGCACTGGGCGGTGGCGAGTTGTAGCCCTCGCTTAGGAGCTGTATATTGCATTAGGCCATCCGTCAAAGGATGGCCTAATTTTTTGTTGTAATTGGTCTGTGCTGAATTCAACCTGCAAATGCAACTGAATTCATAGTTAATATTTGTTTAAATTTTTCATTTGGTGTGAGGTAGCCGAGCCTTTTACGAGGGCGATT
>JBCQUH010000037.1:0-18344 GCA_047174185.1 Rikenellaceae bacterium
TACTTGGTTGTTACATATAAATTTGCCCTATCCTTTAACCGCAGGTGTAGTTACACATCTGTTAATCTTTTATTGTGTCAAGTTATTACAAGCCTAATTAATTTAAACAATAACAAAAATGAAAAAACTTTTTCTTTTGGTAGCCACAGTGCTATGTGCAGCTGCAGTATCAGCGCAGACAACAGTTGACAGTCGTGTAATTAAGGTTGACCTTGGTTTGGGATCAGCAATCGGTGGACTTCCTATCGGCGCATCTTACGAGCAGGGTATCGTAGAGTTTGGTAACGGTGGATTCATCACAGTTGGAGGTTACCTTGGATTCTGCTCTAGCTCAGACAGCTACGTCACTTACAAGTGGAAGAGAAGCCAGCTTAACATCATGGCTCAGGGTAACTACTACCTTACTCCATTGGTAGACAAGATGGACTTCTACGCAGGTCTTCGTTTGGGTTACGCTAACATCTCTTCTAACTACGTGTTCGAGGATGGTACAAAGGTTAAGTACGATTGGGGTTCTCCATTCGACTTCTCTATCCACATCGGTACGAACTACTGGTTCAACGAGAGCATCGCTGTTAACGCTGAGCTTGGATATGGTATCGCTTACTTCAACATTGGAGCAGCATTCAAGTTCTAATCTAGCGTAGATTATAAAATTTATAGGGTTCGGCCATTCTCATGAGAGTGGCCGAACTTTTTTACATTCAAGTGTTGAAATTGGGATAATTTTTGCGGTGAAGTATCTCAAAAAAACACCTATATGAAAATGTTTATCACCATCGCGCTACTGTTGGCTGCGGCCATCGGCTGCATCTCCAACAACACCAAAACCGCACAAGAGGCCGAAAGTCGGATCCTCAAATCGGCCGACCTCGAGAGGCTAACCCCCGACTCGGTGCTGCTACTACTAAAGCAGGGAAATCAAAACTTCATCACCAAATCTATGCGCACGCGCAACACGCAGGCACAATTGGCTCGATCGGCCGAGATTGGACAGGCACCCAAAGCCATCGTCCTCTCGTGCATCGACTCACGCATACCCGTCGAGACCATCTTCGACATGGGTATCGGCGACATCTTTGTGGCGCGCGTGGCAGGCAATGTCGTCAACAGCGATATGTTGGCCAGCATGGAGTATGCCTGCAAATATATCGGCAGCAAGGTGATCCTCATCCTTGGCCACGAGTCGTGTGGCGCGGTCAATGCCGCATGCGCTGGACTCAAGGATGGAAACTTAACAGAACTAATGCACAAGATAGAGCCTGCCGTGAAGTTGGCCGCAGCCGAGGGTGGCGATCCATTCTCTGCAGAGTTTCAGAGCCGAGCCGTGGGCTACAATGTCGATGTGATGGTCGACAACGTGCGCAAGTATAGCCCCACCCTAGCCAAGCTAGAGCGCGAGGGCAAGATCAAGATCGTCGGGGGTGTATTCAATATCAATACGGGCGAGGTGGGGTTTGACTACTAAAACCTACTAAAGCTCCACATTAGCTAGCTCCACATTTCGAGCAATAACCTCGGCACAATAGGCCTTGAAGGTCTCGACATCGCCCAACAGAGTGCGCAGGCGCGACAGGTTGCGGCCGTTACTAATGGTAAGTATCGGGATCTTGACATATCCCGACTCTCCATATTTGGCCGATATGTGGCGGTGAATCTCATCGATAATCGTAGCAAGGCCCAACTCCTCGAGATGGGATGAGCGATAGTAATAGGCACGCATAATGATCGTGTCGATATCTACACGACGGTCGGCACTGCTGATGATCTCGCCATATATCGTGCGGGGAGGGTTGGGGTTCGAGGCGCGATGATCCTCTATCGCTTGGGCAATAGTCTCAAGCTGCGACGCAGAGAAGAATGATATCAGAAAACGATCCTCACGTGCCATACGCCCCGAGGTCATGTGGTGCAACTCACGCCCCTCGACCAACCCGAGGTCGTGGAATATGGCCGCAGCATAGATCATATCGCAATCGACATCGTAACGCCGAGCCAACTGCGCAGCCCCCGTCACCACCTCGTCGATATGTGCACGACCATGCCCCTTGTCGTAGTGGTCATATTGCGGCAATATATGCTCCTCGCAATAGCCTCTCAACTCTGAATTTATCATAATAAAAGTGCGAATTTAACCCTCTCTCCCCTACTCACCAATCGTGAAGAGATCCTGCGTAGGCCACTGCTTGACATTGCCAATAGATTTTGTGATCTGCGACGATATATAGTTGGTGAGTTTGTAGCCGATCCATGCCGAACTATTGGTCACAAAGACCCACGTATAGCCATCGCGCTGCTGCTTGACAAAGGCTGTCGTGCCAGCCATCGAGCCACTGCGCTGCCACTCTTGGCCATTGACCGTCGCCCAGCCAATCGGTTTTTTGCATCGGTCGCTACTGTCGTAGGTCATCGTCGCGATACTCTCGCCACTCAACACCTCGCTCTTCACACCACACTTATTGATTGAGGCCACCAACCGCAACAACTCAACGGGCGAGGCAACCCATCCGCCAGCACCACCCAACAGCGTAACGTTATTTCCACCATCACTCTTCATCACCAACCGTCCGCTACCATCGTGAGCATCGACCTTCTCGGCCTCCTTGACCTCGTAATAGCGCACCTCGTTACGGTCGCGATCACGGCTATAATTAGATCCGATATACATATCAAAGCACCCAGCAGGCGACAAAATAGCCTCCTGAACATAGCTCTCATAACCCATCCCCGAGACCTTTTCAACCACCTTTGTCAAGAGCATATATCCCAGATTGGAGTATTCGTAGTGGCTGCCAGGCTGATACCTCAACCGATTGCGCAGTGCATAGGCCACCATATCATCTAAGGCCAACGGCAACTCCTTGCCCAACGACCGCGCCACACTATAGTTGGCAAATGCAGGATCGTCGATCGGAGTCGAGAAGCCTCCCGTATGTCGCAACAGATGCTCGACGGTGATGCGCTCTAGATTTTTATCATCATACTCCAAAAACTCCTCGTCACACAGGATCCCCTCCTCGCCAAAGAGCTTCGAGGTGAGCGACAATCCGCCACCCTCCACCAACTTCATCACCGCCGTGGCCGTAATCAACTTCGACACCGAAGCGACACGAAACACATGGCGCACATCACACAGCTCCTTCTTCTCGACATCGGCATAACCATACCCCTTGGCATACAACAGACTATCGTTGCGCATCAGGGCAAACGAGGCACCCGTAAGCTCCCAACGCTGCATGAACGACTCCACCTCGCGATCGAACCTTGCCGTGGCATCCGACACACTCATCGAGTTATCTATCAAGAAGTTAATCGACATATCCTTATACCAATCTCGAGAGGAATTGGCACACTTAAAGATCGTGAACATCGAGATCACGATCGTTATAACAGCGTAGGTTATCGCACGATGGTCGCGACGAATAACCAATATATTAAAGAGATAAACGACAAAAGTTCGCAGCCACATATAGAGCAAACGGGCTGACATAATCAGAAAATAGCAGAGCAACTGCCAAAAGATATCTAATCCCTGCTTCACGCGAGATACAATACGATTACTCCAAATTGCTCTAAAGTCCATCGGCACCCTACTCTACACGTTGTGAGATACTATTTTTGACATCGGCCAAATCGACCAACTTATTGACAATCGCATAGATGGTGAGTCCCGAGGGGCTATGGATCTGAAGTTTATTGGCGATATTACGACGATGAGCAATCACCGTGTGGGTCGACAGACAGAGCGCATCGGCAATCTGTTTGTTGGTCATACCCTTGACCACATAGATAATGATCTCCTTCTCGCGCACGCTAAGTTCCCTCTTACTATCTTGCTCATCACAATTTCTAATCACCGACTCGATCTTCTCGATCACCACATCCGTTCCATCAAAGATCGAGATCACATCGTCATAATTAAGCAGCTGACCTTGGTCGACAAAGGCACTCTGCAGTGCAACAATCTTGAGATTGTCATTATCCATATCGCTCTTAAACTGCGAGGCCGAAAAGACACCCATATGCGAAGGGTTAACAATCAACACATCGGGCGTAACCTCGCCCAACCCATTTTTAATATTCGACACATCACTCAACTCCGCAATATCGACATTGAGATCTTGGGCACGTTGCAGCATAGTAACAACTCCGCAGCGAATGATCGCCGAGGGGTCTACTACCACTATATGTATTCGTTTCGATGCCATATCTCCTACTTATTAACACTCTCAAAAGCCTTCATTGCAGGCACCAACAGAAAATCCTCTATACTATTATGCGATGCCAAATCTCGCTCACATGAGAAGATATCATACAACACATTATTAACCTCGTTGGTCGTCTTAACAGGGTAATACTTAATCAAGATACTCTTCAACTCCGAGAGCTTTGCCTCCACCTTGTCGTGGTGTTTGCTATATACATCTATGCTATATTGCTCCGTCGACGAGCCACTAACCACCAAATTGATATATGGAAAGAGGGTCTCCTCCTCATACATCATATGTTTGTAGACCTCCAACACATACTCGTCGAAGTAGTTGAGAACCATCAACGACACATCGTCGTGACGATCCAGCGCCTCGAGCAATTCGCGACGAATAAGCGGCAGACGATACTCCAAAAAGTAGCTATGTGAATTGTGCAGATAGGTAATCAACGACGAGAGTGACACACGCTCAAAATCGATCTTCACACCCCCCTTATCCTCTCGCACCAACAGATTGACAACCGTCAAAAAGGTATAGACATCAACTCCATTTTGACGACAAGTCTGCTCAATTGTACTCTCACCAAAACCCAAGTTTATTCCAAAACGACTCATTACCAACAACATCGGATAGTTGTCGCAGATCAAATCGCTCATCGAATCATCAGGACGATACTTACTCACTTTATACATCTTCATAACAAATCAACTAAATTAGAGTTAACCCCCACAAATGTAGGATTTTATTATTACATTTGCAATTATTCAAAAACAAAAAAAGCGAGGAGTACAGCACTTTTACTCCCCGCTTTTAAACAAATAGACTCAGAGGTGGCTTAATCCCCTAGATCCATCTGCATCAAAACAAACAAATGAAATTCAATTCGCAGAAAATGGCGTTCTCTACATCTACAAAAGTAGTGTATCAAAACGAACTACACAATTACCATATTTAGGTAAATTTCGCACCCACCACTAACAACTTATTGCTAAAAAGTGGGTGGCAGCACAAAAACGTGTGGGTAAGTAGATGAAAAATAGCAATATATAGCCACCCAAAATCGTTCGATTCCAAGAGCAACAAAAGAGCAATAAAACCACATTGAACGATGAAAAACACGACACAGCACGAACTGCTAACCTCGCAAGAGATGAGAATATTGGCCAACCACCTATACGAACTGCGCAAAGGGGTGCGAAAGCTAATTCTATTCACACTCCCCAAACGGTTTGAGCAGATCGCCCAGCAACGCCTCAAGAGTCAAGAGGTCGACTACACGATACAACACGTCAACGACGAGAAGATAAATCTATACTTCGGGCGCAAGGAGTGTGTCGAGGCCATAAAGATCATAGCCTCACGACCACTCAACCAACTCTCGCCCGAGGAGGATTTCATCCTCGGAACAATGCTCGGATACGACATCTGCGCACAGTGCGAGCGCTACCGCAAGCTAAAGCAGTGCAGCGGCTGCTAGACTATGCGATCCTCGATGATCTGGAACGCGCGAGCACCCTCCAGAACCAGAGGCTTCTCTTGACTGAAAAAGATAACTCCATTGACTGGCGAGACGATACTCTCGAGCGTCTGAGCATCGTATGGATCGACAACCTCACCAATAATATCACCGCGATTGACACTATCTTGTGCACTCTTGAATTTCCTAAAGACTCCCGATCTTTTGGTCTTTAGCGTAACGAAATCGGCCTCGGTGATCACCTCGGACTGGAACCCTGGGCGTGTCGATAGCGAGATCAAACCCACATTGGCTATGAATCGCAAAAGAGCCGTCACCGCATTGTCGACGCTCGCCGAACGCAACTTGCCCGTGTGACCCGTATAGAGCGAGAAGGCCTTCGTCTCCCATATCTGCCAATTGTAGTTGAGCAGTGCGGTGTCATACGGAGCTACATTCTTGACAAAGACATAGGGCAGCCCAAAGGCCATCGCCTCGCGCTCCGACTGATAACCCGTATTGAGCATTCGCACATGGGGGATAAACCCCCCAGGGATATAGTAACTAGCCAACTGAATACCATATTTATAGTCTTGGACACTCGAGAAGAGTGCCGCCGCAATACGTTGCGTGGTCTCGCCCTTGTCGTAGCCAGGGAACATACGGTTGATATCGGTATTGTCCATCGACCAAAACCTCTTTCCGATATTCATCGAATAGGGGTTGACGCATGGGATAACCAGAATCTCGCAACCTGGCATCAACGCCCCACTCTCCTCCAACTCCGTAAGCGATTTGATCAACGTCGCGCAGGTGAACTGCTGCTCCACCTCGTCGCCACGCAGTGCACCCACCACTGCCAAACTCTTCGTGCCACTACCAAATCGATAGCCATATATCTTAAATTCATCGCGATAGGGCGACGACATTCTAAAAATAACCTCTTTTTTCATCTCTCTCTGCCTCCTCTATAATTGGTGAATACGCGCAAGCAACGACCCATCGTAGACCACGGGATAGGCGCGCAACGTAAATAAATAGCCGTGAACAGGCGACAACACCTCCTGAATCACATCGCCCGATAGCGGATCAACGATCGTTCCGATCAGCTCTCCTGGGTCGACAATCGCCGAGGTCTTCATCTCCGTAAGGAAGATTCCCGACGCTTCGGCATTGAGAAACGACACACTATCGCCCTCCGAGAGTATCGACTCGGTGATCGACTCACGGTCGACATCACCACTCCACATCCCCATCGAGGCGAGCATATTCAATATTCCATTGACCAGACTATCGCCCAGAGAGTGGTTGATACGCATTCCAACACCCATCTCCACCACCAAACAGGGGGTGCCCGTAGAGTTGAGCGAGTGAGCCAACGTGGCCTCCAACACTGTAGCCGCATCGTGAACCCAGATAAAATCGACACCCAACAGTCGCGCCTGAGGCACTAGCGTCTCGGCCGAGGCGATATTGATACGCGCCTGAGGCATCTCGCGCAAAAAGATATTGCTCGAGTGCACGTCGATAACCATCGAAGCCCCTTTGAGATCCTCCAACACCGCGTGGGCAATACTCTCGGCCATCACACCCTCACGCGTACCTGGGAATATACGATTCATATCGAGGTCGAAACCTGGCACACCGCGCGATATTGTATCGATACCCAGCGGATTGAGCGCTGGATACAGCTCCACCGTTCCATCCAATTTATCTAAATTTTGTTTCAATAAATTGGCCAATTTGAAACAGACATACTGCCCCTCCAACTCATCACCGTGAGTTCCTGTCACGATACAGACCCTAAGTGGCGACGAACCCGACGAAATGACACTCTTGCGAATCATCAATCGCTCGTCGACGGGCAGCGCCATAGATACTATCTCTTTTATCATATAAATCTCATTTATTTAAATCTGCTCCACAATAACTCGGATCTGCGAAGTGTGGTTAGTCACACCGCGACGCATACCTCGAATAATCGAGCAATCCGATGCATCGCGCCCATGCGCCACCTTGATATATCCATCCTCGATCAGACGATTGTGAGTCGGATCAACCCCTCGCCACACACCATGATCCCAATACTCGACCCACGCATGGCTCTCGCCCTCGCCCAAAACAAACCCTGCGACGTAGCGCGCCATGATACCACGCTCGCGACACAGCGCGATCAAGATATGTGAATAGTCTTGACACACACCCTTGGCCTGAGCAAAACTCTCGGCAGCCGATGTCGCGACCCCCGTCACCCCCTTAACATACTCCATATATTCATGCACGCTGCTCGACAAATCACTCACCTGCCCATCCAACTCACCATCTTGAACCTCCAACGAGGCATAGAACTGCAACATCGCACAATCCATCTTGGTCAATGGCGTGGGGGCACCAAACAGCGGATGCGGCTCGCTATCCTCAAAACCATAACGATCGACACACTCCACAACACCCGTAGTCGATACCACAAATAGATCGTGGCTCGGTTTGAACACCCCGTAGTGGATCGTATTGCCAAAGCAGTCACAATCCTCATGTATGCTTGTCGCATTGAGCACATAGAAATTTCGCTCGCTCAACCTCTGCGACTCATTGTCGTATGGGGTACAACGCATCAAAAATTGACAAAACGTCACAAGGTTATCGTAGCGATCAAAACTCTGATAACTATATCTATATCGTTTCATTAGGGACTCCTTCCTCTCTACACTTGCCGCACTCTAGACCAACAAGATATTGTTCAAATTGGTCAAGATACGTGTGCGATAGCTCTCCACCTCGGGGTGATATCTCTTGGGGCTTATCAACTCGTCCAGCACCTCAATAGAGTCGGTGTCGACCACCGCACCAACGCTCTTTACGATCTCCTTGAGCGCCAAATAGGCCTTCTCGACACGGAAGAATGGGTAGCGGAAACGCAGGTGCAAATCTATATTTTCGACCATACGACCAGCCCTCAAAAACTTGCTAATATTCTCGTCAAACACTCGCTCGTCGATCGACCCAAAGAATGCTAACATATAGTCGGTCACAGGCTGCAACAACGTGATATTCTTCTCGCAACGCACTGCACACTCGCTCAACAGAGCCTGCGACATCTGAATATACGACAACGACTCGCTGGTAATATCGCGACGCAACACAATACCATTGTCGTTGGCTCCACCCAAGCTAGAGGCGATCGAGCAGATGTTCGACTGATCGTAGAGCTGCGAGAGCTGACACTCCTCACTCAACTCATCGGAGTGAGAGGTGTTGACACCCAAAAAGCTATAGTACTCCTTGAGGTTGGCAATATCGCCATCGATCACCTTGTCGTAGTAACGACGCAACAGGTGAAGGCTAATGTAGACGCGCTCGGCATAGCGACCCAACCAAAATAATCTATTGGCCTTGTCGGCCGTAATAACAGTACATACCATAATTTTTCTCTTTTTACTCTGTTAACACCCATGTATCTTTGAAACCACCACCCTGCGATGAGTTGACCACAAACGAACCCTCGATACGCGAGAATCGTGTCAATCCACTACGCCACACCTTAGTCTGCTCGCCCGACACCACGAAGGCACGTAGATCGGCCTTGCGCTCCACCGTCGAGCCATCATCCTCGTAGATGGCCAGATCCTTGAAATCAATGATCTCTTGGGCAATCCACCGACGTGGCTGATCGACGATCAACTGCTTCAACTCGGCCAACTTCTCGGGCGATAGATCGCGGCCAAAGACCACGCCATAACCTCCTGCCTCGCTCACATCCTTGATCACGAGCTTCTCGATATTGGCCAACATATAGTCGTAATCGGCCTTGTAGTATGGCAAATATGTTGGTGCGTTATTAAGGATTGGATCCTCGTTGAGGTAGTACTTCACCATCATCGGCACGAAGTAGTAGGTTCCCTTGTCATCAGCCACACCATTACCTGGGGCGTTAATCACCGCCACATTGCCTTTGCGATAGGCCTGCATAAGGTTGGGCACCCCCAACAACGACTCCGCCTCAAAGACCATTGGGTCAAGATAATCATCTGAAATTCGACGATACAACGCACCCACTCTCTGACGTGTATTGTGCAGACCATAGTAGTACAACTTATCATCCTCGACAACCAAATCGCCAGGGAACGCCAACACAGCCCCCACCTTCTCGGCCAAATACGAGTGTTCGAAGAATGCCGAGTTGTAGCGACCAGGTGTAAGGATCACATTCAACCCTCTGTCGTCGTTGACAAAATCCATCATCTCACGCAACAGCGTATTGTAGTTACGATTGTCGGCTATCGAGTTATCTTGAAATGTCTCGGGCGACACTTTGCGAGTGATCGTACGGGCGATCATCGGATATGATGCACCCGATGGGATTCGTAAGTTGTCCTCCAGCACAAACCACTCGCCATCCTTGGCCTGAACCAAATCGATACCCGAGATGTGGGAGTAGATCCCATTGGCAGGGTCGATACCCTCGCACTCGGGCAGATAATCCTTCGACGAGTAGATAAACTCCTCGGGGATCACCCCATCTTTGACGATATTCTTCTCGTGGTATATGTCGTACAAGAACATATTGAGCGCCTTGACGCGCTGCACAAGACCCGCCTCCAACATCTCCCAGTCCGACTTTGTAATCACACGAGGGATAGAGTCAAATGGGAACAACTGCTCGTTGAAGTGTCCATTTTTGTAGACTCCAAAACGCACGCCGAAGCGCTCCATCCATTTATTTACCGACGTTTTGCTCTCTGCTAATCTCTCCATAACCTTATTTATTCTATATGTATATATTCATTTTCACCCTCTCACATCGACAAAGGTAGGCCATCCAAACCTTAAATAGAACTAATTAAAACGACCAATTATTTTGCAAAAATATTAATATGTAAAATTATAAGTAAACAGCAACCAAAAATACGAGTTCTAAAATTATGCCATCATTTTTATATCAATTTGCTATTTACACACCCCACCAACACCAAATAGCACTGAAGAGTCTGCATGTTAGAAAAACAGAGAAATATTGAGTCTATTGATTTAGAATGGATATATTTGCACAATATTATTGAATATTAAGATATAATTACTAACTTGCAGTAGGGAGCCAAACAATAGGTTGCAGTTGCGCAAGAGATGATGACCATACGAAACAAAAATGAAGCTTAACACGGCAGGCATATATCAAAAAATCTAAATAATGCGAGCATTAATACAGCGAGTCGACCGCGCATCGGTCGAGATAGAGGGGGCGATCTACTCACAGATCAAACATGGATTGTTGATCCTATTGGGGGTCGAGGATGCCGACACTCGCGAGGATATAGAGTGGTTGGCTGGCAAGATCGCACGCATGAGGATATTCGACGACGAGGCAGGGGTGATGAATCTCGACGTGATGCAGGTGGCAGGACAAGCGTTGGTGGTGAGTCAATTTACGCTCCACGCCTCGACGCGACGTGGCAATCGCCCATCCTATATCCGTGCCGCTGGCGAGGCTGTAGCCAAACCGCTCTACGAGGAGTTTTGCCAACACCTATCGGAGCTTATGGGGCAGAGCATCGGCACAGGCATATTTGGTGCCGACATGCGCGTATCGCTCACAAACAATGGCCCTGCGACCATCTGGATAGATTCGAAAAATCGGGAGTAGCGAACAGTTAATTCACGTCGGCAAAATCCAAATAGGAGATAGCCGTCGAGATAGTGTGTGCCGAGAAGTAGCCCAGACAGCCACCCTCGATGTTGCTAATTGGGTTCGACCCATTGTCGGCACTCAGATCTAGCGAGTTGAAGTAGTCGTAGACATATTTGTCGATAGTCTGCACCTCCAACTTTATCGTGTCGCCATCGACCACGTCGACCAACTCGTCGTTCTCCTTCTTGATCAACGGCTGGAATAGGAACAACATATTATTAACAACACCCAAATCGCTTACCAACACCCAGTTAGAGTCGGTACTATTGACCGTCAACCGATAGCGATAGTAGTCTGCTTGGTCAGGTTGCTCATAGATCGAGAAGGAGCAAAAGACCATCGTCATGACATCCATAAATGTCTGTTGCGTGAGGTTCAACGGTGTGACATATGGCTGAGAGTAGACACGCGAGGTAGCCCAAAATCGCTCGTCGCCAACCTCGACCAACAACTCATAATCCGAGTTATCCATCACCACCATCGGCTCGCGCGGCTCGTAAACTCCCCCACCGACCGATACAAACTCATACTCGACACCCAAACTATCACTCACCACAACCCACGCGTCGTCGACACCCACGGACCCTTGAGCATCGTCCATATCGCGCGTCTGCGTAACGA
Organism: Rikenellaceae bacterium; assembly: GCA_047174185.1. Lineage (GTDB taxonomy): Bacteria > Bacteroidota > Bacteroidia > Bacteroidales > Rikenellaceae > Alistipes. Next base: position 11,975 of record JBCQUH010000037.1, read on the forward strand.
TGATCTGCGACCCTGCTGCACAGACATTACCCTCGATGACATACAGCGGCTCGATCGATCGATAATTAATATCGATCTGCTTCTCGCAGCCCCACAGAGCAAATATCGAAAATATAACCAACAACCTCTTCATAACGCTCTAAAATTTAATGCCATAAGTAACCGACGGAATGATACCATACAACGAGTACTGGATGGTCGTCGTGCCGCTCGGCTCTTGGGCATCATCCTCGAAGTAGATCATATATGGATTGTAGTGGTTATAGATGTTGTAGAACCCAAAATTCCACTCGCGGATCGTGCGCCTACGACGTTTGCTATGTGTAAAGCTAACGTCTAGACGGTGGTAGCTCGGTGCGCGATAACCATTGCGCTCGGCATAGTAGTAGTAGGTGTCGCCCTCGATCTCATACTTAGCACTCGGAGCCGTGAGCGCCTGCCCCGTGTTATAGACAAAGTTGGCCGAGGCGTGCCACGCATCGTTGATCTGCCACATAGCGACCACCGACAGATCGTGTCGACGATCATTCGAGGCGGTATACCACTCGCCACCATTGATCCCCTCGATACGGCTATCGACCCACGACAGCGTATAGGCCACCCAACCCGTCAACTTTCCTAGATTGCGCTTAGCCGACATCTCGACACCATAGGCGCGACCCTCGCCACCCAACAGCAGCGTCTCCAACTCTATAGCTGTGTTGAAGGCCGTGCCATCGCGATAGTCATAGACATTGTCGATCGACTTGTAATAACCCTCCACCGAGAATTCATACGCCTGATCGCGCGTAAGCGAGATTACGCCCAATGCAAACTGATCCGACACCTGCGGCTCGACCAGATTGCTACTCATCGCATAGCGGTCAAAGGGCAACGACATCGAACTACTACGCAACGCATGTATATTCTGAGAGCTGCGGCTATAACCAGTCTTAATACTCTGGAAATCGGTCAAGTGAAAATTGACACTCGCACGCGGCTCTAGTTGCAAATAGTTCGCCACAACCTCGCCCTTAGCATAGTTGGTCGTAGTCTCGATCGCCCCCGACTCATCCAACGTATAGTAGGGCGAGCCGCCCAACGCCAAAAAGTTGTTGAGACGCAACCCCACCGACAGATCGACCAATGGCGATATGCGCCACTGCTCATTGACCCACACCGCACTCTCTAGGCCATATCGCTGCTCGCTCATCAGAGCGTCGTTGTATTGCCACTCGGCCGATTGCAGATCGACAAACGTCGACTGCAGACCCACCTGCAACGTGTGGCGCTCATTAGGTTGATAGGTAAAGTTGTGCTTCAGACCCTTGTTCTTGATATAACCATCGAAGCTAAGATATATATCCGCGATGTCGATCCCGTTGTCGGTGCCATAGTCCGAATTGATCAACGACGTGGTGGAGTTAAGAGCACTATTGTAGCGGTGGAAATACCTCAACGCAACAGAGTTATTACCCCACGACATATCCATCATATCCTCCAACCCCATCTTATCTTCGCCCCGAAAATAGGAGAGCGAGAGGATATTATCCTCATTGATCTTATAGCTTAGCTTTCCATTAATATCATAGAAGTGCATCGAATTGCCACTAAAGTCGTTGGTCATGCGCAAAAACAGATCGAAGTACGAACGACGCATAGAGCCAAAAAACGACAACTTATCCTCGACAATCGGCACATCGACTTGAACCTTGGCCGAGAGCACGCCAACATCTACCCCTGCCGAGAAATCGTGCATATCGCCACCCTTCGATTGAATATCGAGAATCGACGACGAGGCACCACCGAAGGTCGCTGGGATCTGCCCCTTGTAGAGATCAGCACTCGCAATAGCGTCGTCGTTAAAGACCGAGAAGATGCCCAACACATGCCCCGAGTTGTAGATGGGCACATCGTCCAACAAGATCAAATTCTGCGACGACGTACCCCCTCGAACCTGAAAACCCGTCGATCCATCACCCTCCGACTTGACACCAGGCAGCAACACAATCGACTTGATAATATCGTTCTCGCCAAAGAGCGCAGGAGTCATCGAGATCGTCTCGATGCTCACCGCCTCGACTCCGATCTGCACGCTCTCCAACTTGGCACGCGACGAAGTGGCCGAGATATCGACCTGTCGAATACGAATATCGTCGGCCGTCAACACCACATCGACCACTCGATCGCTATTCACATCCACCTCCAGATTGGCCGTGCGGTAGCCCACCGCCGTCACAACAAAGGTATAGCGTCCCGACTCCAACGCCAGCGCATACTCCCCCTTGGCATTAGTAATCTCGCCTCTGTTCGACAACTCCTTGATCGTGACCACAGCTCCAACCACCGCCTCACGTTCGCTATTGCACACAACACCGCCAACCGCCCAACGCTGCTGCGCCGAGAGATCTACGATCGTAAACAAACATATTAAAATTAGGATATACCTCCTCATACAACTTTCACGTTCAATGCTTTATTGTCTAACGCACAAAGGTGATAAATCGATATGTGTTAGAGGCAAATTAATGATCTACGACACACCACGCCTCTCGCGAGCCAATGCCACAGCCTCGCACAGAGCCTTCGGATTGCCACTCCCCACAGCCACTCGCCAACGACGATCTCGAAGTGTAAACTCCACCGCCGAGGTGAAGTTAATCGAATACAACCACCCCCAATTATAGAATCTTATCCCAGCACCAACCCACCACGACGGAGTGATATATGCCATCTGCTCAATGCTCTCGATAGCCACACGTTTACGAATTAAACCTATGCCATAGACCACCTCGACACACTCCTCGTCGACACTAATAATCATCCGATAGAAGGTCGCAACAATCAACGCCATCGCAGCTACCACCGCAATAATAACGCCACTCAGATCTGCCGTCGAGCCAATAAAGACAACCACAATATAGAGGAGAGCCAAAAAAGAGATAATAACAATAGAGCGTCCCATCTGGGTTTCGCGATAGAGGGTCGTCATACAGATCACTTTTTAGGGGCAGGAGACTTTTTCAACCTCGCATCCTTGAACTTTTTCAAGCCATAGTTAAACGCCATCCACGATGCGACAAGGAGGATCGCCACAACATTGACATCCAAATACTTAGACGACCAAACAACAGATAGCGTAAAGATCACCGAGACCACAAGAATCGAAATCAACGAGAGGTAATGTGACACACCAGCATCCAAGAACTTATGGTGAAGATGGTTACGATCGGGCTTAAAGGGATGGTTACCATGCGACATACGATATAGAGCCACTCGCACCACATCGAAACATGGGACAATCAACGGAGCGAAAGCCACAAATAGTGGATTGCCACCAAAGACATTATCCAACGAGAGCATACGAATACTCAAAAATGCCAAGACAAATCCGATCGTCAAAGCCCCCGTGTCGCCCATAAATATCTTGCGACAATGCTCAGCACTACCAAACACATTGTAGTAGAAGAATGGAACGAGCACACCCATCGATGCAAAGGCCATTATGGCATACATCCATCGCCCCACCATCGCAAAACAGACTCCATAATAGAGCAATGCAATTATACTCAACCCCGAAGCCAACCCATCGATACCGTCGATCAAGTTGAGAGCATTGACAATAAAGACAACCAAGAAGATGGTAACGGCAGAGGCAAAAATTGGGTATAGATCAGCCAAAAATAGGAATCCGAATAGATCATCAACCCTCAATCCAGAGATCGCAATCAACGAGCCGCATATAACCTGAACCATAAACTTAGTCGAGTAGGAGACCCCGACCAAATCATCTTTCATCCCCACAAGATAGAGCAGAATCAACGAACAGAGTCCAAATACAAATATCGCTTGATTCCCCACCAAAATACCAATCGGGGCAGAGACCAAATCCAACAAAGAGGCTCCAAGGACAAACGAAACAGCAAAGACAATAATCGGCATAAACGCCACCCCACCCAAGCGAGGCACCACCGTTGTATGCACCTTACGGGCATCTGGCAGATCAAACAACTTCTTCTTGAATGACACCACCAATATATTTGGAATCACCACCGAAGCAAAAACACAACTCACCAAAAAGGCAAGAACCATATATACAATACCAAAAATACCCATACTTACATAGTTTCTGTTTAAAAACTCGCAAAACACAAGCCAACGCAAAGGTAATAAAAATTATCTGGATATAAGAAATTTCGATGCCAAATATATTAATTTATCTTTATCCCACCCTATTTCCTCTAGGCCAAACGTTTAAAAGAATCTTACAAAAAGCCCTTATTGAAAAAAAACACCACCTAGTATTTAAAAAAATCATTATTTTATTGCAAATTGATAAAATTATTTTTACATTTGCGTAATAGTGTTGCAAAAACTAATAAAACCAAAATATCGGAGACTCGAATTAAAGATATATACCTATTTTAATAGGAGCTTATTGAGGCTCGAAAAAAACTAAATTTAAACCTAAAACACAATAATGATGAAAAAACATTTCCGCTCGTTACTCGCTGCTGCAATGGTGCTAGCACTATCTGCTCAGGCTACTCAAGCAGCAGACAGATTTATTAACTTCAATGTTGGACAGAACATCTCTGTTCAAGCAGGATTGCGTATCGGTCTTGATGCTGCGGTCTTTAATTCAGAGTATGAGGATCTAGAGTCTGGCTTTGGATTGAGCGACTTCCTAGTAGAGGGAGAGATCAAGTACCGCGAGAACTTCACATTCAAGTTCGACATTGACTTCAATGGCGATCAGGGACGTGACCTCTACATCGACTACACAAAGGATGAGCACACTATCAAGGGAGGATTCTTCCGCGACCCATCGTCAATGAGTATGAACACATACCGCGTTGACTATCGCTTCATTACACGTCCATCGACTATAAACGCGTTGACAAACGAGGCTCGCGTATTTGGTCTATCTTACAAGTTCACTAACGAGAATATCTTCGCTGAGCAGGCATTCTACGTTAGCGAAGGCCCATCGGATCTATCGTTGAGCACAAACTTCGAGAACATGGGTGGTGCTGGACGTTGGTTGTACAAGCAGACACTTGCTAACGGTGGTAAGTTCCATGTCGGTATCAATGGCCGCCTGCTTAACTACGACACCCCAACTAGCGTATACCTTGGCTCTACTTTGGAGAGCAACATTGGCGATACAGAGTTCTTGATGGCTGCTGTGCCAAACGTAAAGATGGACTACTCGTTCGGTGCTGAGGCGTTGTTCATGGCTAACAAGTTCTTCGCTCGTGGAGAGTTCACACAGCGCAACCTTACAAAGGAGCGTGACGACGAGTCTCTATTCGCAGCTCAGTCTACATATACCACATTGGAGGCATGGCAGACTGCAAACCCAATTCGTTCAAACTCATTCGCTGGAGCATACGTTGAGGGAGGTTACTTGATCTTGGGTGACAAGTATACATACAACGAGAGAGCTGGATATATCTCTGGCGACGATATGAAGGGTGCATTGGAGGTTGTAGCTCGCTATAGCTACACTCAGATGAACGACATCACCGAGGGTGATATCTTCTCTATCGACCGTTTCCACCAGAATGGTAACCCATATGACTTCGCATCTCAATCATCAAGTGTTGGTGGTGGTCTTATGCAGTCAGCTACAATCGGTGCTAACTACTACATCTCAAACAGCATCTCTTTGATGGCTAACTACACATACAGCATGTTGGATAACCCATACTACGCTGGTATCGAGGATTTCTCAATCATTCAGCTTCGCCTATCTATCCGTTTCTAATAGAGCGATAGATCTAATATAAAAAACGGCAACTCCTCTTCGGAGTTGCCGTTTTTTTTGTTGGGTGACTTTCGTGTGGGGCTTTCGCGTGTTGTTGCTTTCGCGAACTGCCTGTTGCTTTCGCGTGGGGCTTTCGCACCACTGCCCTGCGCGGGCGGCGGCGGCGTGCTCGCCGCGGAGCTGACTTTCTTGCGAATTTTGGGCTTATAACTGCGTTATAAGATTTTGTGCTCTAATAGGTTGTTTTCAAATAAATTTGAACAACCTATTAGAGCACAAAATTTTCAAACACTTGCGTGTTTGAACCCAAATCCGAACGGTAACCCTGCAAACCTTCAACCCATCCCCCTCCGACAAAGTAGCAACAACCGATTCTCAGCAAGTCTCAGCAAGTCCGCTGAGTCTTGCTGAGGTATGTTTACCAGGAATAATATGAAAGGAGAAATGGAGTTTCTAGACCATTCGCGAGGGGTCGACCGAATGGCACTCGGGGGCTTTTTTGCGAACACAGTTCGCAAAAAAAATCCTAAATTCAACTTGTAAATGCAACTGAGGAGTTGAAGTGTTGCAGGGAATGAGATAAAATATTTTTTCAGAGAGGAAAGAGAGGTAAAACTCTCC
>JBCQUH010000038.1:0-18102 GCA_047174185.1 Rikenellaceae bacterium
TAAGAAAGCAAAATCAGCAAGTGGATTGCAACCCACTTGCTGATTTAAAAACATTTTGTATTTTTGTATCAAACCTGTAAACTTTTTTCAGGACGACACAGTAACTCGGCAACTGGCCTGCGCGGCCAGCGGTGGGGATTGCACCCCCACGGGTGCTCCGAGATACTTCGTATCTCTTTTACATTGTCGATTTTTATATAAGTTGAGGGGTAGATGATCTTTTAAGATCATCTACCCCTCAACTTAATTTAGATCCGATTGCAGCAAAGAGAAACGCAGCTTCTCAAAGCTCCGCGGGGAGCACCCCGCCGCCGCCCGCACAGGGCAGTTCCCGAAATTACACCAATCCAGAGAAGCCCATGAAGGCCATTGCGAGGATGCTTGCTGTGACCAGTGCGATGGGCACTCCTTGGAATGATTTTTGCACGCGTTCCAACTCTAATTGTTCGCGCAAACCTGCGAATAGCACCATTGCCAACCAGAATCCAAGGGCTGATGCCACGGCATATACAAGGCCTTGCAATAGGTTAAACTCCTTCTGAATCATCAAGATTGAGACTCCCAACACCGCGCAGTTAGTTGTGATCAGAGGCAGGAAGATTCCCAGAGCCTGATACAACGGAGGCGAGATCTTTTTGAGGATGATCTCGACCATCTGCACCAACGAGGCGATCACCAAGATAAAGACGATCGTCTGCATGTATGTGATCTCGAGTGGCACCAAGATATAGTTCTGAATCAACCACGCCACGACAGACGCGATTGCCATTACGAACGTAACTGCAGCTCCCATACCCATCGAGGTCTCGACACGTGATGAGACACCCAAGAATGGGCAGATACCCAAAAATTGCGATAAGATGACATTGTTGACAAATATCGCACCTATTATAATTGTGAAATATGATAACTCCATAATTTTTTAACCTCCTACTATTTAAACATCTTATTAAAGGCAACCATCAAGTAACCCAACACCAAGAATGCTCCTGGAGCGAGGATAAAGATCAACGGTGTATAGTCGCCAATTCCCAATCCAAAACCGAAGATAGAACCGCTACCCAAGATCTCGCGCACACCACCGATGATTATCAATCCTGCCGTAAATCCGACTCCTGTACCCAATCCGTCGAGTGCCGAATCGACGATATTATTCTTTGACGCGAATGACTCTGCACGCCCTAGGATAATACAGTTGACAACGATCAGTGGAATGAAAACACCTAAGCTAGCGTATAGATCCTGCATATAGGCCTCCATCAACATCTGGATGATGGTTACAAACGAGGCGATAACAACTATAAAGATCGGAATACGAACCTTATCGGGCACCAAGTTCTTGATCAACGAGATAACGATATTCGACATAATCAACACAACCATAGTCGCCAATCCCATTCCTGCGCCATTCTCAGCCGATGTGGTTGTTCCCAACGTCGGACACATTCCCAAAATCAGGCTAAAGATAGGGTTGTTCTTAATTACTCCATTGAGTATGATCTGCAACTTATTCATTATTAGCTCCTTTCTTTGCTAATTTAACTTGATCTACGGCTTTATAAGCGCGTGCTATCGCATCGCCATAAGCGCGTGATGAAATGGTCGCTCCCGTAAGTGCGTCAATGTCGCCACCATCCTTTTTGACACGTAAGTCAAGTTTCGAAATGTTGCGACCCTTGACACTCTTAATCAACGAGTTGTCGGCATCCTTCATCTTCGATCCCAAACCTGGAGTCTCATTCTGGCTCAAAACACTCACATCCAACAAATCGCCATTGGGCGCGATACCAACCATCAGTGTGATTGCCCCTGCATAACCTTGATTCGAGATGCTCTTAACAGCATACCCGATCACCTCATTGCTCTTGCTTGCAGTATAGACCACTGTCTGTAGATCGTCGATCATCAAGTCGCTGATTACATTCGCGTCAAACTCTGGCAACACCATCTTCAATGCACTCTGCGTCGCCTGCTCCTTAGCCGCAGCGATTGGAGCGGCCGTTAATTGATAGACATATCCAACGCTTGCCGAGGCCACAACTGTGACGCTCAACAGCGATAATACCATATTTTTTAGTGAACTCTCCATCTCTTATTCTCTATTTAACTCCGAAACGGCGCTGTTTAACATACTTATTGATTAGTGGAACGCAGCTATTCATGATCAAAATCGCGAACGACATACCCTCGGGATAGGCTCCCCACATGCGTATCAACATGGTGATAACTCCGATTCCAACTCCATAGATCAACATTCCGCCATGCGTCATAGGCGATGTCGCATAGTCCGTCGCCATATAGATAGCACCCAACAGTGCTCCTCCTGCCAACAGGTGGAAGAGTGCAAACTCACCTGCGCCAACAACTCCAAATCCCGATGCCGCACCGAAGACGACCGCAAACACCGCCATCGTACCCAAGACCGCTACTGGAATATGCCACGAAATAACCTTGCGATAGAGCAGGTAAACGCCACCAACAATCAACAACAACGCAGCAACCTCACCCAACGAACCAGGGATCGAGCCAAACATCATATCCTGAAAATTGATCTGCGACAACGCCTCTGCGCCCCCTGCCTTGACCGAAGCCAATGGCGTAGCACCCGAGAAGCTATCGACAACACCCTCCACTCTTGGGAACGATGTCATCTGAACTGGATAGGCGATCAACAAAAAGACACGACCAACCAACGCAGGGTTAAACGGATTGCATCCCAAACCTCCGAAGGTCATCTTCGCAACACCGATAGCCACCGCAGCACCGATAATCACGATCCACAGTGGAATCGAGGCTGGCAGATTGAATGCCAACAACACTCCTGTAACGATTGCCGAGGGGTCGCCACCCATACTCTGCTCCCCCATCACGAAGCGACGGATGGCGTACTCAAAAAAGATACACGCTGCAACCGACACTCCACAAACAACCAGCGACTGGATGCCGAAGTACAATGCCGAGATCAGCAGTGCAGGTAGTAGTGCGATCAGCACATCCCACATTATACGATTACTTGTTGTATCGCTCTTGATATGTGGCGATGGCGATACGAATAGTTTTTTTGCCATTATATTACTCTATTTTCGTAAATAATCCAATTTATTACTTTGCCCCAATTTATTACTTTGCCATAGAACGTGCGCGAATAATCCCCATCACACGCTGCTTACCCAAGCGGATATAATCCAATAGTGGCAACTGCGCAGGACAGCTATATTGGCAACTTCCACACTCGATACAATCCGTCACAAATCCCTCCTCCAATCGATCCATAGCGCCCGACTGCATTAGGCGCGACAACAGATATGGCTCCAACGCCATCGGACAGGCCGACACACACTTGCCACACTTGATACAGGCACTCTGCGCTGCGCGCTTAGCCTCGTTATCATTCAAAATCGTGATTCCCGAACATCCCTTCGTCACGGGAGAGTCCAAATTGATCATCGCTCGACCCATCATAGGCCCTCCGTTGATCACCTTTCCCGTATCCTCTGGTAGTCCACCTGCCAACTCAATGATCGACGAGATGGGTGTTCCAAATCGTGTGCGAACATTGATAGGCGTGCTAACCGACTTTCCGCTAACCGTAACCACGCGATCAACCAACGGACGACCCTTCAACACCGCATCGTAGATGGCCAACGTCGTCGAGACATTGACCACAACCGCACCAACATCAATCGGCAACCCTGGAGGGGGTGGCACCTCGCGACCTGTAATTGCCTCGATCAACTGCTTCTCGCCTCCTTGTGGATAACCCACCTTCAACGGTACGACAACCAAACTCTGGTCTCCTGCCGCCAACTTCGTCAAATGATCTATTGCATCGCGCTTATTATTCTCGATTCCGATCAAACACTTCGCAACTCCCAACTGCTTCAACAGCACCTTGCAACCCATCAAGAACTCGCCACCGCGACTCAACATCGACTGGTGATCCGAGGTCAAATATGGCTCACACTCTGCACCATTGATGATCAACACCTCCGCTTTTTTGCCTGGAGGAATCGACAACTTAACGTGCGTTGGGAAGGTCGCACCTCCCATTCCAACGATACCTGCCGCCTTGATGCGTGCCAAGATCTCGTCAGCCTCCAGATCGATCTTGTCTACCAACTCCGCGCTCAAATCGACCCCATCGGCCCACACCTCGGCATCATCCGACTTGCGCTCGATCACAATCGTCGGAACACTCAACCCCTGACCATTGGCCATAGGGGCTACCTGCGTAACCTTGCCTGTTATTGTCGAGTGGATATTTGCCGACATAAAACCGCTCGCCTCAGCGATCAGCTGACCCGTTACAACCTCATCGCCCTTGGCAACGATGGCCGTCGCTGGAGCACCAATATGCTGACCTAGTGGAATATATACCTTTAGTGGCAACTCCATATCGCGAATCGCCTCGCGACACGTAATCTTGCTCTCTGGCGGATGGATACCGCCTCGCGTAAAGTGTCTCATATCTTAATTAAGCATTTGTAGTTTTTGGTTCCTCTTTTGCTACCACCTTAAGTGGCTCCATATTCACCAACTTAATGGCATTGGTTGGGCAGGCATTGACGCATTTGCGACACAACTTACACAACATAGGGTCGATATAGGCCAGATTATTCTCAATCTTAATCGCACCAAACGCACACTCCTTCACACACTTGCCACAGCCGATACAACCCGCCTTACAAGCCTTCATGACCTGCGCCCCCTTGGCTGGCGATGCACACGCTACATAGATAGCTCGATTCTTTGGCCACTTTTTGCGCAACTCGATCAACGACTTCGGGCAAGCCTTCAAGCAGGCTCCACACCCCGTACACTTATCGGCATCGAACTCGGCCAATCCGCTCTCGGCATTGATCGTAATCGCACCAAACGCACACTTCGCAACACAATCACCCAGACCCAAGCAACCGCTTGCACAGCCGCTCTCGCCAACATACAACGACGCAGCAACGGCACACGACGCTGCACCGTCATAGATATTGGTACGTGGACGCTTCTCGTTGCAACCGCCACAGCGAAGTGTCGCCGTTTGAGGGATCTTCTCCGCTGCCGTCTTGCCCAAATAGCTAGCAATACCACTCATCGTATCGCCTCCGCCAACGGGGCAGTACAGCTCCGAAATATCGTCACTGGTAACCAACGACGAGGCAAAACCGCGACATCCTGCAAAACCACAACCTCCACAATTCGCCCCAGGGAGCATCTTCTCGACCTCGTCGATTCGCGGATCCTCATACACCTTGAACATCTGAACAACATAGTAGAGGATCACCGCTGCCACGACACCCAACACACTGAGTGTCAATACTGTAAATAGTAGACCTGACATGTTTTATATTTTAAGTTTAAACTATTTTCTCTAAATTGAATTTCACTGCCGACTCAAAAAACCTGCGACACAGATAGACACCGCCATAATAGATGCCCAACGTAACAAATGTCGTCAATGCACTCAACCCCTGCTCGACATCAAACACCCCGATGAGCACAACCAACATACCTATTAATATAACCAACGGTATAACATAGGCCACAACAACTGCCATCGCTCCAATGCTATACGTCACACTAACCCTCACCGAATCGTCAACCTCGAATTGATCTATCGCCGAACTCGCAACCTTCACAACTCGACTCTCACCACCCTCGCTCTTGCCCATCGACGTGCATTGACTCTTCGCCTTGCACCCTTGGCACGCCTCCACAGACTCCATCGAGACATAGACCACACCATGGGTCAAACTCTCGCCCCACTGCTCTATCGACAATACTCGCCCAATATGGTGGAATCCGCCGCTTCTCATCTATAAATAAATATTTTTAATCACCATACTTATGGGTGATTGGCATCACTCGATCGTGGCCAAACGAACAGCTCGACAGACGCAACACTGGTGGGTATTGGAATCTCTTCTTCTCGCTCTGCATTATCATCTTGTGGATCAGCTCCACATCCGCCATCTCAAATCCTGCATTGGCAATCTCCTCGCGGTGCTCACCCTTCTCAATCATGCGGAATACGATAGCATCCACCAACTCATAGGGGGGCAACTGCTGGGCATCTTGACGATCGGGACGCAACTCCGACGACGGCTCCTTGCTGAGGATATCCTCGGGAATCGGAGCATCCATAATCGAATTGATATACTTCGCCAATGAGTAGATCTCGCGCTTATAAAGATCACCCGTAACACTAATCGCACCTGCCGTGTCACCATAGAGCGTACACAAACCCAGCGCATTCTCACTCTTATTCGACGAATTGAGCAATACATGTCCGCGCTTGTTCTGCAACGCCATCAATAGCGTAGTGCGGATACGCGACAATATATTCTCCTCCGTAGCATTAAACTCCGTACCGCCAATGATTGGCGACAGCGCCTCGACAATAGCGTCGTTGCACGAGGTGATAGGGATAACATTATACTCAATTCCCAAATTCTCGGCCAACTCCACAGCGTGCTCCACAGCATTCTCCTCCGAACACTGCGACGGCATGATAAGCCCCATGACACTCTCCTTACCCAACGCTGCAACGGCAATCGAGGCCACAACCGACGAATCGATACCACCCGACAGACCCAAACAGGCCTTCGTGTAACCGCTCTTCTCGAAGAAATCCTTCAACCCCAAACACGCCGCGCTAAAGATCATCTTGCGACGAACATTCGACGACTCCAAAGGCTCCAAACTCTGACTCGGATGGTCAACATCGAGGTCGTAGATCACAAAATCCTCCTCGAAATGTTTCATCAACAGCGTCAACTCACCACACTTATTAAAGACACACGACGAACCGTCGTAGACAATATCGGCTCCACCACCAACTTGGTTGATCAAGGCGATATTCTTACCCTCCATATATGCAATATCGCGAAGGGTCTCGAAACGCGAGGTGAAACGTCCGCTACCATATTTACGTGCATTGATCGAGATGATAGTCTCGACCGAGCTGTCGAAATCGCGCAGACGACTCAAATCGTCACCCACCACGATTGCACACTTATGCCCTGCGATCGTAGCATACTCATAGCCCGATCCAGGTGCCAAAAAACCCATCTCGCGACGAGCCGTAATATTTCTCTTTCCGATATAGCTCAACACCTGTCGATCTTGGATCAGCGCAGCAGCCGAGATAGTCCCACTAGATGTAAGCATTGGCAATCCAACTAACGCCGCAATATTGTCGCAATGTGAAGCAATCTCAACCAATGCATCCTCGCATAACTCCAAAAAGGTATGCTTGCAGACCAAATCATAGCCTGGTAGCCCATTGATGCTCTGCTCGGCAAACAGAACCAGATCGGCTCCCTCGCTCTTTGCTCTGATTATGGCATCGATTATCTTATTGGTGTTGCCATCAATATCACCAACCGCGTAGTTTAATTGTGCTAATGCAATCTTCATCTATTAATCGTTTAGAGAGACCTTGACCTTAAGATAGGTACTATTTTGATTTTTGAGCTATTACAGAATCTATATATGCTTTGATCTTGGGTGCTGGATCTTGCCACCCTTCGGGTTTGATAACCTTTCCATCTTTGGGGTTGTAGTGCGGTTTACCATCCACCCACAGCTTCGACATATTGGCCTGCTGCACAATATCGAACAGCTCGTCGGACTCAAGCCCCATCTCGACCATTGTGCCTAGAGCGAAGTACATGAGGTCGATCATAGCGTCGGCCTGCTCATAAATATCCTTGGCAACAAGAAATTCTGCCACCTCTTCGTTCATCCACTTACCGCGGCTTAGTGCACGCTTCGAATCCAACATTGTTGGCTCTTCGGGGCATGGGTGCCCAAACTTATCATGAAATTCGCGTACGCCGCTCCACTCCTTTTTCATCGGTTTCTATTAGCTTGTGAGTATTGGTTGGTTTTGTTATATTCGCATATAACGCCACAAATATACAAATTTATTTGAGTATGTCACAATTTTCACCCCATATTTTTACAATCAAAAAACAATAATGAAATTTTTGATAAATTTGTGACCAGAGTAGTTTGTTTAATCAAATTAAAACAACTATCTTTGCGACGTATAATCTTATAGAGATAGAAAATCGATGCAAATTAACAAGGCCGAATTCAAGTGTAGCTCTCAACGGTTGTCGCAAATCCCCAACGATAGACTTCGTGAATTTGCTTTTATCGGCCGTAGCAACGTTGGAAAATCGTCGTTAATAAATATGCTTACGGGGCACTCTGGGTTGGCAAAGGTATCGGGCACACCTGGTAAGACGCGTCTTATAAATCACTTCATGATCAATCGTGAGTGGTATTTGGTCGACCTGCCTGGCTATGGCTATGCTAAGGCATCGAAGAGTCTGCGCGGCGAATTCTCGAAATTAATCACATCATACGTCACCAAGGCACGCAAGATGCACTTCTTGTTTGTGTTGGTCGATTCTCGATTGGAGCCTCAACGTATAGATTGCGAGTTTATGGAGATGTTGGGCGAGAATGGGATTCCCTTTGGCATTGTCTTTACAAAGGGGGATAAGTTGTCGGCCACGCAGCTCAAGAACTCTGTTGAGAGGTACAAAAAGTGGATTTTGGAGCGATGGGAGGAGTCGCCACCTGTGTTCCTCACCTCTAGCGAGAAGCGTGTGGGACGCGACGAGATACTCTCGTTCATTGGCGAGTGTCTCGACAACTACACCGAAGAGCCGTTCGAGGAGGAGTATACAGAAGATTACGCAGAGGAGATTGGCGCAGATTTTTGCGACGAACAGATAGAAGAACAAGAATAAATAACAATTATAAATTATGGCAATACATCAAATTAAATTTTTCGCAGGCCGCGGTTCCGAGTACCTAGCCTCAAAGATAGCTGCTAGTTATGGTACTACGTTGGGAGCCAACGAGGTGCTACCTTTTAGCGATGGAGAGTTTCAGACTTGCTATACGGAGTCGATTCGTGGCTGCACGGTGTTTATCATACAGTCGACATTTCCGCCTGCCGACAACCTTATGGAGTTGTTGTTGATGGTCGATGCTGCGCGTCGTGCCTCGGCTCACAAGGTGGTGGCGGTGATCCCCTACTTCGGTTGGGCGCGTCAGGATCGTAAGGATCGTCCACGTGTGCCGATTGGGGCGAAGTTGGTGGCCAATATGCTCACCGCAGCGGGTGCCGATCGTGTAATGACGATGGATCTGCATGCCGATCAGATTCAGGGATTCTTCGAGGTACCAGTTGATGCGCTCTATGCTTCGGGTATCTTTATCCCATATATCAATAGTCTCAATGTCGAGAATTTGTCGATCGCAGCTCCAGATATGGGTGGTGCGAAGCGTGCTAATACATATGCTAAACACCTTCATGCACCAATCATCATCTCTCACAAGGAGCGTGCAAAGGCTAACGTTGTGGGTAGCATGACCGCTATTGGCGATGTCGAGGGGCGCAATATCATCATCGTTGACGATATGATCGACACGGCGGGTACGATCTGCATGGCGGCCAATATGTTGATGGACAAGGGAGCATCGAGTGTTCGTGCTGCAATTACCCACCCTGTGTTGTCGGGCAAGGCCTACGACCGTATCAATGCTAGTGCACTGCAGGAGGTGATCATCACCGACACTATTCCGTTGCGCACGGATGTCGACACGAGCAAGTTCACGGTGTTGTCGGTGGCCGATATCTTTGCCGATGTCATCAACCGCGTCTATAACTACAAGGCGATCTCTCCGATCTTCTTCTAGTCGAAGATTTCAAACAAAAAATAGCGAGTTCCCTGCCGTAGGGAACTCGCTATTTTTATGCCACCGCATACCTACATGAAGTAGGCATACTCCGTGATGCCGTCGGTGATAAGGTAAAACCCTTCGTCGGAGAATTTGATGAAGCGAGCCTTGAAGCTCAAGTTGCTGAGCTTCTGTTGCAGATTGAGCGGTATATTCTCGTAGTAGATACCTCGCTCGAAACAGGCGATCATCCCTATATCGCTAAAGGCGATGGAGTATATATCGCCATAGAGCTGACGACCCTGCTCGATGAAATCGCCCACCCTACTGCTCGAGTAACTATAGTAATTCTTGCCAATAATCGCCCAATCGCCACGGTCGTTGAACGACATCGAGGAGATGATCTCTTTGAGGTTGTTGTAGGCCTTTAGCTTCAACTTAAAATCGTCATAGGCACACTTAACATTGTAGCCATTGTCGCCATACAAAATCGCATAGTTGCCGCCATCGGTGAGTGTTATGTCGCGAACCTTGAAGCGCGAGTTGTAGTAGTCACGCACGATCCGTTGCAGCTCCACGGGCAGCTCCGCAGTGTGGAAATAGTCGTAATCACCCCAATAAATAACGGCTGCACCGTTCATGGAAAACGCTCCGATACGGCACTGCTTGCTAGCGATGATATGGTTTTTGGTCGAGGTGAGGCGCGACTTTTGCACTATGGGGTTGATAACATAAGTTCCCGAGTGAGGGTTTAGTCCACTGGTCGAACTTGTGAAGTTCTTCGACGAGTCGCCCTGCGAGTTGGTTCCCGAGGAGGTTACAACCACCCCTTTGCGCGGATCGACCAACACCTGTTGGGGCTGCACAGGTGCCACCACCACCCTCTTGACCGATTTTGAGGGCTTCGATACCTCCTTTGCCTTCTTGGTCGAGATCGACAAAACAATGCGATTGTCGGCCGCCGCAAGCGGTGAGACAGCTGCCACCAATGCCACGGCTACCGCAGCTACTGCGGCAATAAATACTCTTCTCATATTAACTATTTTTTCACAACTCGCGACCTATACAACAAATAGATCGCTCAACCACAAAGATATAATTTTTTTGGCGAAAGAGCACAATCCAATGAGACAAAAGAGCACGCCACCACACGATGTAGTGGCCAATGAGGGATTTGTGGTGGCGAACTACGCGATTGGCTATTGTTTATCCAGATTAAATATATTACTTTTGCGGTATACCAAAACTAGTTGGAGATGAAGAGAGAGAGATTTACACTATACATAGATCTTGCATTTTGCGGTGTGCTGCTGCCGATGCTCATTATGATGTTGCCGCTCGACAAATGGATGGAGCACCACTCGCTGTTTGTGAAGCTGCTCATCGCATGGTTATATGTTTTGTATGGGTTGCTGCGATTAATAATTGTGCCTCAGCTATTTGCACGTCGCTACTTCCTATCCATTGGGTTGTTCTTGGGCACTATCCTCTTCACCCACGAGTTGACACTCTTCGACTCCGATTTCAATACATATCTCGCCAAGAACCCACCGACAGTGGCGGCTACAGTGGCGACTGCCGATACAACATCAACGCAAGCCCAAACACCAACGCCCAACAACAACCGAACTCGCCCTCAAGAGCGAAACGACGGTGGCGGAAATAACAGCGGAGGTGGCAACAGCGGAGGCGGCAATGTAAACAACAATAATAACAACAGTCGCCCTCGCCCAACGGCTCCCGACATGATGCGTATGCAGATGCGTCGCAACTTCACATCGCAGCAGCAACAGTCGGGGTGGTTCCTCTACGTGTTGGTGGTGTCGTTTGGCTATGCCGTGGCACTTTTGAGCCAGCTCAACAAGCAGATATCACTCAACAAAGATATTGAGCTAGAGAAGCGTCGTGCCGAGCTAGCTCTCTACAAAGCGCAGATCAACCCCCACTTCCTGTTCAATACGCTCAACACCATCTATGGTTTGATAATCACCAAATCGGATAAGGCCGAGGAGGCATTTATGCTATTCACCAACCTCATGAAGTATATCTACACCAACGGCACGGCCGACATAATACCCGTCGACGACGAGGTGGATTACATCGAACAATATATCGAGTTGCAGAGGCTGAGGATAAACCCCTCGACACAGATCAACTTCGACTATAAGAACAACGCAACGGGTGGGGTGGGTCTGCGTATCGCACCGATGTTGTTGATCACCTTTGTGGAGAATGCCATAAAGTATGGCGTGTCGTCGCATACTCCGAGCAAGATCAACATTGAGATCGAGATCGAGGGTCAACAGCTGCGACTCATGACCCACAATCCGATATTGAACGACAACAACAACAGCGATTCGACCGAGAAACACGACGGAATAGGGATCAAGAATTGTCGTCAACGCCTACTGCTGCTCTACCCCAAATGCCACTCGCTCGAGATCCGTGACAACGGAGAGGAGTTCCACGTTGAGTTGTCGATCCAGTTGGCAAACCACAAAAGTGCTACCCTATCATGAGATGTATAGCCATTGACGACGAGCCGATAGCGTTGAGCGTCGTAGAACAATATTGCAGCCGCATGGGCGAGATGGAGCTAACCACCTTCACCGACCCCATGGCTGGGTTGGCGGCCGTAAAGCAGAGTGCGCCCGAGTTGCTATTTCTCGACATCGAGATGGGTGATGTGCATGGTGTGACACTGGCCAAAGAGGTGCCATCGACCACCCAGATTATATTTACCACGGCCTACTCGAAGTTTGCTATTGACGGATACGACCTCGGGGCGGTAGACTTCCTACACAAGCCATTCCCCTACTCGCGATTTAGCAAGGCGGTGGAGCGCGCCAAAGAGCGCATATCGTATAACAAAAAGGAGAACGAGGAGAAGAACATCAACGACAATAACGAACAGATAACCGTCCGCGTAGAGTATCGCAACGTGACCATTCCGCTCGCCCAGATAACACATATCGAGGCGATGGATAACTACATCCGAATATATACCGCCACGTCGCAGAACCCTATCATATCGCAGATGAGTCTCAAGGCAATCGCCTCGGAGCTATCGAGCAAACAGTTTTTGCGAATCCACAGATCCTACATCGTGGCTCGACGATGGGTCAAGAGCTTCAACAAGAGCGAGATCACGCTCAACGCCTCAACCACCAAGCTCCCCATTGGACGCATCTACTGCGATACATTCCTCGAGTGGATTGCACAGTAAAAAAGTTCGACTAACAAGGCGAGTTTTGGGGCTTCCCTCGCCCCTCAAATCCTCACGTACAAGTAGTACGCTGCGGTTTGAACGGCTTCGCGAAGCCCCAAAACTCGCCTTGTTAGTCGAACTCTACAAAATCCTGCCCGTCATTACGGACAAGGTATTAACTTAATCCATCTTCAGCACCGCCAAGAAGGCTGACTGGGGAACCTCGACATTTCCGATCTGGCGCATACGCTTCTTTCCTGCCTTCTGCTTCTCCAACAACTTGCGTTTACGCGATATATCGCCTCCGTAGCACTTCGCTGTCACATCCTTGCGAACCGCCTTGACCGTCTCGCGAGCGATAACCTTCGCTCCAATTGCCGCCTGAATCGCAATGTCAAACTGCTGACGTGGGATCAACTCCTTGAGCTTCTCGCACATCTTGCGACCAAAATCATATGCATTGTCGGCATAGATCAACGACGATAGTGCATCCACAGGCTCGCCATTCAACAATATATCGAGCTTCGCCAACTTACTAGCCTTCGTACCACAACGGTGGTAATCAAACGACGCATAACCCTTCGAGGTACTCTTTAGCTTGTCGTAGAAGTCAAAGACGATCTCCGACAACGGCATCTCGAAGTTGACCTCCACACGATCCTGCGTGATAAAGGTCTGGTTGGTCATCACACCTCGCTTGTCGATACACAGACGCAACACATTGCCTAGATACTCCGCCTTGGTAATCACCTGTGCCTGAATATATGGCTCCTCGATCTTCGAGATCTTGGTCACCTCGGGCAGACCCGATGGGTTGTGCACCTCCAACACATCGCCCGACGTGGTGGTGATGGTATACGATACGTTGGGCACGGTCGTGATAACATCCATATCGAACTCACGATACAAACGCTCCTGAATAATCTCCATATGCAATAGTCCCAAAAATCCACAACGGAAACCAAAGCCCAACGCCAGAGAACTCTCAGGCTCGAAACTCAACGACGCGTCGTTGAGCTGCAACTTATCCAACGACGTGCGCAGATCCTCGTACTGGTCGGCCACCACTGGGTAGAGACCTGCAAAGACCATCGGCTTGACATCCTCAAATCCTGCAATCGCCTCTTGACACGGATTGTCATACGAGGTGATGGTATCGCCCACCTTTATATCCTTCGAGTTCTTCAACCCCGAACATATATACCCCACATCGCCCGAACGGATCTCGCTCTTGGGCGACATCTGCAACTTCAAAACACCGATCTCGCCAGCATCGTAGTCGCTGCCCGTATTGAAGAACTTCACATGGTCGCCCTTGCGGATCACACCATTCATCACACGATAGTAGGCTATAACACCACGGAATGGATTAAACACCGAGTCGAAGATCAACGCCTGCAGCGGTGCATCATCATCACCCTCGGGGGCTGGAATTCGCTCTACGATAGCCTCCAAAATATCGGCCACACCAGCACCCGTCTTACCCGATGCCAACAATATATCCTCGGGCTTACACCCTATCAAGTCAATTATCTGGTCACGCACCTCGTCGATCATCGCCGACTCCACATCGATCTTGTTCATCACGGGGATGATCTCCAGATCGCTACCCACGGCCAAATAGAGGTTGGAGATCGTCTGCGCCTGAATACCCTGCGTAGCATCGACAATCAACAGCGCACCCTCGCACGAAGCGATAGCTCGCGACACCTCATACGAGAAGTCAACGTGACCCGGGGTGTCGATAAGATTAAGCGTATACTGCACACCATCCTTGGCCACATAATCCATCTGGATCGCATGGCTCTTGATGGTGATACCCTTTTCGCGTTCAAGATCCATATCATCCAACACCTGCGCCTGCATCTGACGTTGATTGAGCGTATTTGTCTCCTCCAACAGACGGTCTGCCAAGGTACTCTTACCGTGGTCGATATGTGCTATAATACAAAAATTGCGTATATTCTTCATAATTTTACTACCTTTGTGCTCTGCTCCAACTTAATTTTGAACTCTTACCAAACCACAAAGATACAACAAATATATAAGATTTCCGCCATGTTACCCCAAAATAACACACCAACTCGTCGCTTGATCGTGGTCGTTGGCCCCACGGCATCGGGCAAAAGCTCGCTGAGCATAGCTCTAGCGCAACATTTCGAGGCTCCAATCATATCGACCGATTCGCGACAACTATATCGCGGAATACCCATCGGCACCGCCCAGCCCACCACCGAGGAGTTGGCCGCCGCAGAGCACCACTTCATAGCGTGCCGCGAGCTGAGCGACGACTACAATGCAGGGGTCTACGAACACGACGCGGTGGAGTCTCTCAACAAGCTATTCGAGCAACACTCAACGGTGGTTGCCGTCGGAGGGTCGGGGCTATATATCCAAGCTCTGTGCGAGGGGCTTGACTCACTGCCCGAGGTCGACGCAGAGTTGCGCGAGAGCATCCGTTGCCAATATGCCGAGGAGGGTTTGCAACCTCTTCTCGATGAGCTACAACGCTGTGACCCAGAGTGCTACGAGCGTGTCGACAGATGTAACCCATCGCGCGTCATGCGAGCCATAGAGGTGTGTCGCACCTCGGCCGATGGGCGCTACTCGTCGCTGCGCACCACCCCCAACAAGGTGCGCGACTTCGAGATCGTGAAGATTGGGTTGGATCTACCACGTGAGCTGTTGTACCGACGAATAGACGATCGTGTAGAGCAGATGGTAGCCGAGGGGTTAGAGGCGGAGGCTCGCTCGGTCTACCCCCTACGCCACCTCAACTCGTTGCAGACGGTGGGTTATCGCGAGATATTCGCCCACTTCGATGGCGAGTACGACCTGCCGCGCGCCATAGAGCTTATCCAGCGCAACACACGTCGCTATGCCAAACGACAGATGACATGGTTTCGACGCGACAGCTCGATCACGTGGTTCACAAGCTACGACCCACCAGCGGTGATAAAATGGTTAGAGGCCACCCCATGCCTCAGCACAGAGTAGCCCCCAACAAAACCGCGCAAAACGCCTATTTTAGAACTCCACCTCCATCATTGCGCGAACATATGCCGAGTAGGTCTTGTCGGCCGCATAGGTAGTTACATAGTCGTAACTAAACTCAATGAAGAGGATAGTCGCCTGAGTTGAATACCCATCATCATTCGACTCGCTCGATGTGATATACAACGACCTGAAGGTCGACTTGAGTGTCGTAGCACCACTAATAGAGGACAACGTACTATTCACCGCATCCTTGTTCAACAAAATCTGCGACAGCTCGCGGAACGATGGCAAGAACCATACATTGAGGGCATCCGAGGCGTAATCCTTCGTCACACCATTATTCTTGGCATCGACCCACAAGAATGCTGGATTGGAGCTAAACGACCCTCCATTCAACGCATACAACGTCGCCATATTCTTACGACCATCGTAGTAATCATCCACCCACTGCGTATACTTAGCCGAGCTAGATCCCCACGTGCGCGATGCCTCGTCGAGCGACGACACATATCCATTCGAGTAGTCGTAAGGGTTGACAAGGCAGACAACACCGATTGGTGAATCCGCGCTTGGGTAACAATCTCCAACCACCGCCTTGACCTCGGTAGCTATGATCTGAGGCGTTGTGGTAAAGCTAAAGCTCGTCGAGTTACCCTCGTAGTTGATGCCGTAGTAATAGACCGCATACTTATACTCGTCACCATCTCGTGTAACCTGAATATTCATCGGGTTTTCGTTGGTAAACAACACCGAGCTATTGACATACATATATCCCGTCTCAGGGGTGTAGAACGGATCCTCAATATCGTCAATCGACGAACGAGCCGAGTAGTATCCAGTCTCGACCTCGCCCGACTCAACCTTGTGATAGAGGTAGAAATTGATGTCGTCGCCACTCTCGGTCTTGAATACAACCTCCACCTTCTCGTCGCCCAGAGCCTTGTGTGTCACACCTGTGATGTTGACACTCTCGCCGCTATTTGCATCGGTTATCGTCGCCACGACACCCTCCTCTTGGCTGCTAACGTCGATGCTGCCTGCCGCCTGCTCGACATAGACCAACAACGCTTCGCCCGTGCTAGCCACAATATTTACAAACGCATCACGCGACATGGTCTCGCTGCTATTCTTATCTACGCTTATCGTCAACTGAACGACTCCAGCCTCACCCTCCATCTGATCCACACTCAACCAATCCTGCTCCAACTCATCAATCGCCCACGCCTCAGATACCGTAAAGTTGTAGTAGATCGTCGTGTCGCCACCATCCAACATAAAGATGGCAAGATCGTAGGATACAAATGGATAATCAGGGTCGTACTCCTCGCTGTGGCTATCACTCAAATCGCATGACGACACACCAAAAACCAACGCTACAGAGAGTAGCGCAAATAGATAATTTTTAGATTTCATAACACTATAAATTTACAAGGTTCTAAAGATAAACTCTCGCTTCAGACCAAGAGAGAACCCATAACGCCCTAAGTTGAAGCATATAACGTAGTTGCAAAGTTATAACAAAAAGCCTCGAAAACAAAAAATTGACCCATTAATCTAAATCGAATACGACAATACAAATTTGTATTAATTGTGCGACAGAGAGGTGATTGTGGATTGCAGTGAGGTAGTTGCAGATTACTCTGAGGGCGATATTTGACGATGCGCAATCTTTTTCTTGTTCTAGATTTGAGAATGCAAAAAAAATGTCTATATTTGCGACTGGATTTTGGTATTCATTGTTCAGGTTCCTTATCGACTAATATTTATTGGTTCAAAGATTATCGGCCAAGGCGATCGATTTAAGGCCGACGGAGGTTGGTTTAAGGCCGACGGATGTTGATCGCAGAGGTTTGGTTTAAGGATCAAGGAGAATAATTCCGATGCTCGGATGGTGGAATAGGTAGACACGCCGGACTTAAAATCCTGTGGGCAGCAATGCCCGTGCGGGTTCGATTCCCGCTCCGAGTACGATGTAGAACGCTAAATGTCTTATAATTAGATATTTAGCGTTTTTCTTTTGTCGAAAATGTCAGTGTAGTGTCAGTAATTCAAAAGTAGACGAAAAAAGCACCTGCCAAAATATCGCTATTCCGAGAGGTGCAGTTGCATACCAATTAGCTACACGGCTATTGATAGCACAAATGTACTAATATTTTCGGGTTATACAATAGGGATAATGATATATTCGTGTCATACGCAAC
>JBCQUH010000003.1:0-72525 GCA_047174185.1 Rikenellaceae bacterium
TGCAACTGCTACAAGTGGTGCGCAACTGGGGTGAGATGACCAAATGTGTCAAGCCACTTCAGGGTTAAAAGCCACCCCAAACTTTGATGTAAAGCTATTTCAGTACAATGTCAAAGAACTGTCAAGCCTATTCAGGCTAATGATGTAAAAACTGTAAAGTTATTTTAGGACAAGTCACATAATCTCTTCGTTTACCATGCGCTGCCGCCATTCGTGAAACCATTGGGTTGATTTGAGGTGCCACTCATCGAGAGGATGGCATCCTCCACCTCGATCTCGACTATCTCGATCTGAGGTGACTCGTAATTTTTGTTCTTCATCGCTTTAGTTGTTTTTGTTTTATTATTATTGTTTATTGTTATCTTCTACGTCATCCCGCACTTGATGCGGGATGACGGACGCTTGCGAGACAAAACGCAAAACGCCCCACGGCAGAGCGGAACTCGCACCGTGAGGCATTTTGGTAAAATGTTGATAATGAATGTATTACAAACAGGGGGGGGGTAAATCGCACCACCCGATCAGCCGCACCCACCCGAGAGGGGTTCGACGCGCGACGTGCGAGGTATGTGCAACCACTTGTAATATTCATCATATAGCTATTATATGTCGCAAATGTAGTAGAAAAAGTCGAAACGAGCAAATTATAGATTTGATAAATCGGCAAAAAATTATACCTTTGTGAGATAAATATGATTTTTTGAGCAAGTGGCAAAAGAGAGCAAAAAGGCGGAGAAGAGCTATGTCGAGACTCCGCTCATGAAACAATACTATAGTATAAAGGCGGTGCACCCCGATGCAGTGCTACTATTTCGCGTGGGCGACTTCTATGAGACATTTGGCGAGGATGCCGTGCGCGCAAGTGCAATTCTGGGGATCACGCTTACAAAACGCGCCAATGGCGCAGCGAGCTTCGTGGAGCTGGCAGGGTTCCCATACCACGCCATAGATACCTATCTGCCCAAACTCGTGAGAGCAGGCGAGCGTGTGGCCATATGCGAACAGCTCGAAGATCCAAAGACGACCAAAGGGGTGGTGAAACGTGGGGTGATCGAGTTGGTGACACCAGGTGTGGTGTTGGCCGAACACTCGTTGGCGGCCAAAGAGAATAGGTTCTTGGCCTCGGTATACTTTGGCGACAAGAGAACGGGTGTTGCGTTTCTCGACATATCGACTGGCGAGTTCTACTGTGGCGAGGGTTCGGATACCTATATTAACAAACTGATCGCCAACTTCGCCCCAAAGGAGGTGTTGTATCAACGCGGCTGTGAGTTGCAATTCACCGAGGCGTTTGGCCACAAATTATATACCTACAAGCTCGACGAATGGCTCTTCTCGGAGGATGTGAACCGCCGAAAACTCTGTACGCAGTTCAACACACCGTCGCTCAAAGGGTTTGGCGTGGAGCAGATGGGGGCGGCGATATCGGCCGCAGGGGCGACACTTGCATATCTCAATTTTACGGAGCATAAGCAGATTGCACACATCAACTCTATATCGCGTATCGACGAGAGCGAGCATGTATGGATCGATCGATTCACCATCCGCAACCTCGAACTATTTGAGCAGGGGGGTAGCGGAGGCGACGAGGGCAGAGTGGGATTTGCAAATGTGATAGATCGCACCAAGACTGCCATGGGCGGACGTATGTTGCGTCGCTGGATCGCTATGCCCATACGCAATGTCGAGAGGTTGAACAGACGTTTGGACTTCGTCTCGGCACTGCTGCTCGACCGTGATATGGCCGAGGAGGTCGAGGAGGAGGTGGCTGCAATTGGCGACATAGAGCGAATTGCGGCTCGTGTGGCGACACAGCGTGTTATGCCTCGCGAATTGGTACAGCTAAAGTCGGCTCTCGCAGCGATGGGACGGCTCAAAAAGGTGCTCCAGAGTGCCGAACAACAGGTATTGGTAGAGCAGGGGGCAGCAATCGACCCGCTGATAAATATTCAGCAACGACTCGCGCGCGACATATATCCCGATCCGCAGAACAACATCGCAAAGGGAGGGGTGATAGCCGATGGCGTAGATGCACAGCTCGACGATTTGCGACGGATCGCGCTTCATGGCAAGGATGTGTTGCAGATAATACTCGAACGCGAGAGTGAGCGCACAGGGATTCCATCGCTCAAGATCAGCTTCAACAACGTATTTGGCTACTACATTGAGGTGCGCAACACCCACAAAGATAGAGTGCCCGGGGAGTGGATCCGCAAACAGACGCTCACCTCGGCCGAGAGGTATATCACAGCCGAGTTGAAAGAGTACGAAGAGAAGATATTGGGGGCGGAGAGCCGAATATCGGAGATCGAGCAGCGTATATATATGGAGTTGGTTGAGCATATCGCTCAGTCGCTGCATGAGCTGCGCGACAATGCTGCGCGTATTGCGCGTATCGACGTGTTGCGCTCATTTGCATGCATGGCTACGGAGCGCGGATATTCGCGACCACAGCTCAACAATACATCGCGTATCGAGATCAAGCAGGGGCGACACCCCGTGATCGAGACGCTGATGCCAATTGGCGAAAAGTATATTCCAAACGATATTACGCTCAACGACGATGAGCAGCAGATAATTATGATTACGGGGCCAAATATGTCGGGTAAATCGGCTATCTTACGCCAGACGGCTCTAATTATACTCATGGCTCAGATGGGTTCGTTTGTGCCTGCGGCATCGGCCGAGATCGGAGTGGTCGACAAGATTTTTACTCGCGTGGGGGCATCGGACAATATCTCGCAGGGGGAGTCTACGTTTATGGTCGAGATGTTGGAGTCGGCATCTATTCTCAACAATATATCGGATCGCAGCATCGTTTTGCTCGACGAGATCGGGCGCGGAACGAGCACCTACGATGGAATATCTATCGCATGGGCGATGGTCGAGTATCTCCACAACCACCCTACTGCCAAGGCCAAGACTCTATTTGCCACACACTACCACGAGCTTAACGAGATGGAGCAGGTGTGTGAACGAGTCAAGAACTTCCACGTGAGCGTCAAGGAGATAGAGAACAAGATTATATTTGTGCGCACACTCGAACGCGGCAGCACCGAACACTCGTTTGGAATTCACGTTGCGCGAATGGCGGGTATGCCATCGTCGATCGTCGCGCGAGCCAACCACATCCTCAAAGGGTTGGAGCAGGCCTATCGCGGCGAGGGGGTATCGGCAGCCGACGGGGTGCCCAAGGTGAAGGAGGCTAAGATAACAACCTCTGCGGATAGCAACGCGTCGGGCGGCATGCAGTTGTCGATGTTCCAACTCGACGATCCAGTATTGGTCGATATACGCGACCAGATAAAGGGGTTGGACCTCAACAATCTAACACCCCTCGAGGCGCTCAACAAATTAGCACAAATAAAACGGATAACAGGGCTATAGCCACCACCGCGGCGACGCTGCCGAGCACCATAGCTCGGCGACGACGCTGCGACGCATCCACATCGATCAAGATATCCTCCATTGTATCGACGGCCAACATCACATCAGCATGGTCGTCGAAGGCCAACAAAATGACAGATTTCAGAGTCTCGAAGGTGACCAAAATCTCACGCATAACATCTCGCGAGACACCCTCGCGTGCCTCGTCAACCAACTCGCGCATCTGCCTCAACAGCGAGTGGGGATACATAATCGAGTAGAACTCCGAAGAGACCTCCTCGCAATAACAACAGTAGGGACAGACGCGTGAGTAGAGCGGCATTGGCTCTTTACACACATCACAATAGCCGCTCCTCGGCTGCTTTTGCTCTGCTCCCCACCACCGCATATAACATACGATCTAGAACTCCGAAGAGAACGAGAATACAATATCCTTGAAGTTCTCCTGCGCCAAAGCCAAACCATAGCTCGTATCGGCCAAAAAGACATCACGGCCATGTTTATCAACCGCCATATTGGTGTGCTTACGACGTTTGAAATCGGCCAACTGCTCAGCATTATCGCTCGAGATCCAACACGCCTTGTAGATAGAGATTGGATCCCAACGACACGCTGCCGAGTACTCATGCTCCAGACGATACTGAATCACCTCAAACTGCAGTGCACCCACCGTACCGATGATCTTGCGACCATTGAGATTGGAGATGAACAGCTGCGCCACACCCTCATCCATCAACTGGTCGACACCCTTAGCCAACTGCTTAAACTTCAGCGGATCGGCATTTTCAATATAGCGAAACATCTCGGGGGCAAACGACGGAATACCCGTGAATTTCAACTTCTCGCCCTCGGTAAATGTATCTCCGATCTTGAAATTTCCCGTATCGTGTAGACCCACAATATCGCCTGCAAATGCCTCGTCGATGATCGACTTCTTCTCGGCCATAAATGCCGTGGGCGACGAGAACTTCATCTGCTTGGCCGAACGCACATGCAGATAGTTTTTGTTACGCTCGAAACGCCCCGAACAGATCTTCAAAAAGGCGATTCGATTGCGGTGGTTTGGATCCATATTGGCATGTATCTTAAAGACAAATCCGCTCATCTTCGCCTCATTGGGGTCGACCTCGCGACTAACTGTTGGCGCAAATCGTGGCGATGGCGCAACATCAATAAAGCAATCCAACAACTCTCTAACTCCGAAGTTATTAACCGCTGATCCAAAAAAGACTGGTGCCAACTCGCCTCGCAGATAGGCATCGCGGTTAAACTCATCGTAGACACCCTCCACGATCTCAATGTCCTCGCGTATCTGCTTGGCATAGCGCTCGTCGATATAACTCTCCAACGCCGAATCGTTGATATCAGCAATCTCCACCGTCTCGGCCGAAGCCGTTTGGCGATCATCCGATGTGAACAACGATAGGTTATGGTTATACAAATTATATACACCCTTAAATGTCGTACTGCTCGAGATGGGAAACGACAGTGGACGAACCCTAATTTTGAGGTCGCGCTCAATCTCATCCAACAGCTCAAATGGCTCCTTCGAGGGACGATCCATCTTGTTGACAAAGACGATAACAGGGGTATTGCGCATACGACAAACATTCATCAACTTCAGCGTCTGCGCCTCGACTCCCTTGGCTCCATCGATCACAATGATGACCGAGTCAACAGCCGTAAGGGTGCGGAACGTATCCTCGGCAAAATCCTCGTGACCTGGTGTATCCAAAATATTGATCTTCGCACCGCGATACTCGAAACCCATAACCGACGTAGCGACCGAGATTCCACGCTGACGCTCGATCTCCATAAAATCGGAGGTTGCGCCCTTCTTAATCTTATTGCTTTTGACAGCTCCTGCCACATGGATCGCACCTCCAAAAAGTAGCAACTTCTCGGTCAACGTGGTCTTACCTGCATCGGGATGGGCTATCACAGCAAATGTTCTACGCCTTACTATCTCCTCTTGTTGTGTCATATATATAAATCCTCTCTCTAAAAATTTCTTAGTTAATATTCATCGGTGGATAATCCGTCGTGTAGTGCAAACCCACCGACTCCTTGCGATTCTCACCCTGCTTGATGGTCAAATAGGCCACCGCGATCATATTGCGCAACTCGCACAACTCCTTATTGGGCGTAGTCTTATTATACAGCTCTTCGGTCTCGTGCCAGATAGTCGACAAACGCACCATGGCACGTTGCAGACGCAAATTCGACCTCACGATTCCCACATAGTTCGACATGATCTGCTGCAACTCCTTACGGTTCTGCGTCACTAACACCATCTCCTCGGCCGAACTCGTGCCCTCGAAATCCCAATTGGGAATACCACTCTGAATCGACACCTTATCGACCTTCGAACACGTATGCATGGCCGCCTGATCGGCATAGACCAACGCCTCGATCAACGAGTTTGAGGCCAGACGATTTGCGCCATGCAGACCTGTACGTGCACTTTCGCCCAACACATACAACCGCGAAATAGAGCTTTCGCCATTGGTATCGACACTCACACCACCACAACAGTAGTGCGCCGCTGGGGTCACAGGTATCATATCCTTGGTTATATCAATTCCGATCGATTTGCACTTCTCATAGATATTGGGGAAGTGCGCACGCGTCGCCTCGGCATCCTTGTGTCTCACATCCAAATAGACATACTCCTCGCCACGGATCTTCATCTCGTGATCGATCGATCGCGCAACCACATCGCGCGGTGCTAGCGACAACATGGGGTGATATTTATCCATAAACTCCGCACCACTCTTCAACCTCAAAATCGCACCATAGCCCCTCATCGCCTCGGTAATCAAGAACGACGGACGTTCGCTTGGGTTGTACAACGAGGTGGGGTGAAACTGAATAAACTCCATATCTTGGGTCTGCGCCTTAGCTCGATGACACATCGCAATACCATCGCCAGTGGCAACCTCGGGGTTAGTCGTCGTATGGTATATATGGCCGCAACCACCGCTCGCCACAACCGTAAACTTCGCCAACAAAGTATATATCTCCTCGTTGTGCAGATTGAGCACATAGGCACCGAAGCAGGCCAATCCACGTGTATGTCTCGTCACAAACTCACCCAAATGGTGCTGCGTCAACAGATCAATGGCAAAGTGGTGCTCCAACACCGTAATACGCGGATGCGCCAACACCTGCTCGACCAACGCACGCTCAATCTCCGCACCCGTCAAATCCTCGAAATGCAAGATACGATGCTCCGAATGGCCACCCTCGCGATGCAGCTCAAAGCGTCCATCTGCACACTTGGTAAAGCGCGTCCCCCACTCGATCAAATCATCGATCAACTCGGGCGCTCGACGCACCACCAACTCCACAGCACGACGGTCACACTTACCTGCGCCACACACCATCGTATCTTCGATATGCTTCTCAAACGTATCGGGTTCATATGTCACCGAACAGATACCTCCCTGCGCATAGTTCGTGTTACAATCACTTATTCCACCCTTCGTCACAATGATAACATCTCCCGTCTGCGCCGCCTTCAACGCAAAACTCAACCCCGCAACTCCCGATCCAATGACCAAATAATCACATTTATACTCCACAGCACTTAAAAATTTAGGTTAGCTCAAACAACTTTTAGTACATATTGTCATACATACTCTGGCTCTTATCATACTTCAAATCTGCCAACGACGACGCTTTAACAGCGATGTTAAAGCTCCAACTACGATAGTATCCAAACGGAATCCACGACATCGACATCTGCCAACAGTGCAGATCACGCGTTATCGACACCGACGAGGTGGTCAACTGCATTGTCTTGAGGTCGTAACCTCCCGTAAACGAAAATCCCCAATTTGCCGTCGGTGTGATCGAACCATTAAATCCGACAGACTGAGTGATATTGGGCGTATATCCCGTCGTACCATTATCGACATAACTAATACCGTAACTCACCACATAGTTAAATCCGAAGTTCCACGGAATATCGAAATCATAGTAGGTATTGACCAACGCACGCCGTCGTGCCAAAGGCTCCATATCGTAATCAAAGTATGGATTGACAAATACACTAGGGTCACGAGTAGTAATGTCGTTGGCAATAGATCGACCTCCGCCACCCTTACTACTCGAACTGAATGTATAACCATACGACCAACTAGTACTCGTGATACGCCCTGGGAAGAACAACTTATCGTAGCGCTTACCCTGAGGGGTCACGCGATAGGGATCCAGCGTTGCCGAGAGGGTAACTCCAAAGTTACCAAACAGCGTCGTACGAAACGAAACAGGGATGGTCGACAAACGCATAGAGTCCGACAAGAAGTTGTACGAACCACTCACACTAAAGTTGTCGACCAACGTCACCTTGCGCACACCCGATGTATCGCGATCCGAACGCACCTTGATGGCCAGCGTCTGCGACAATCCGAAGTTCATCGACAAGTTACGACCCGACGAGGGCACACCATAGGCGTTGCTCGAGTATGGCGAATAGGTCTTGGTGCTACCCAACGAGTCGGTCTGCACCGTCTCATAATATCCATACTTCTGCTGCGAGAAGTCGGGGGTAAACGAGAATCCAAATGTCGGAGTCAACGTGTGGCGAATTGCCTGAACAGGGTTGTTGGCATTTGTGGCCTGAAACATACCATAGATCGTCGTCGAGGCCGAGACCGAGGTGCTATAGTCATATAGTCGATAGAATCCATACTCGGGTGCCGCCTCCACCAACTCATTGGCCGCTTGATCCCAATACTGCATATTGCGCTTGAAATACCAACTCTCACTATAGTTGACACTTGGTGTTATGTTGATATAGTTGAAGGCACTAAACGAGGCCGAGATCGGAATACTATGGTCGATACCATTGGTCATATCATCCAACGTCTCGCGCGTAAAGACCTCCGATTCGGTGGTCGTCACCGAGTTGGTCATCTTACCCGTATACGACATCGAGATCTTCTCGTACCAACGATCATCGCCCAACCTCGACTCCGATTTGAGTGGATAGAAACGCGACACATTGAACACCGCCGTAGGGAAGGTCATCGAGATACTCTCGCTCTGCGAGTTCTGCGACACCGACATACTTGTCGACAGCGAGTAGCCTGTCCAGCTCTTCGAATACGAAATCGAGGAGTTGGTCTGAGTCGACAAGATATCCGACAGTGTGGTGGCCGAGTATTTGCTATATCCACTCGTCGTAAAGTTCACCGAGGCCGAAAAGGTCGACCCTGGATTGGCCTTGGCATCCTGCGAATGTGACCACTGAACCTTATAGGCCTTCTGTTTGATATAGTCTGGCTCACCCACATCTCCCGTCTTGATACTCGAGTAGTTAATGGCCACATTACCCGTATATTTATACTTCTTCACATAGCGCGACGAACCCGACAACTCCCATGAACCCAATGAGTAGAGACCTCCCAACAGCGTCAAATCGACATGGTCGTTGATCGTAAAGTAGTAACCCATATCGCGCAAGAAGAATCCCTTGAGCGACTCCTCACCATAGGTCGGCATCAAGATACCCGACTTCGGCCCACTGTTGAGCGGGAAGAACCCCTCGGGGAAACCCACAAATGGGATGTGCACATCCTCGACCACCAAGTGTGTACCGATGAATATCACCTTGTTACCAGGCATCACCTTCGCCCGATTCATCGCCAAATAGAAGTGAGGATTGGTGATATGGTCACACGTCGTATACTTTCCGCCATGGATATTGATCATTCCATCCTCCATTCGCTTCACATGGTCGCCAACCAACCAACCGTCGCCCTCTTGAGTGGCCACACCCTTGATCTTCGCCCTCTCGCTCTTGAG
The DNA here is from genome assembly GCA_047174185.1 of Rikenellaceae bacterium. Lineage (GTDB taxonomy): Bacteria > Bacteroidota > Bacteroidia > Bacteroidales > Rikenellaceae > Alistipes. The sequence continues at coordinate 9,199 of JBCQUH010000003.1, forward strand.
ATTATAAGTGATCGTATCGATCTTATACGACGCTCCACCATCTATAAACTCGGGTTGAACAACCTCGTAAATTCCACTCAACGAGTCCACGGGGCTACCATAGGCCAATATCTCATTCGAGGTGAGATCTATCTGCATATTATCGGCCTTCAAGCTCTTATCCTGATACTTAACATCGCCATCCTTATAGGCATATATCTTTTTAGCCGCGACATCATATATCAACGAATCGGTGTTTCGACCACGCATCACATCGTCGAGCATACTTCGCGAGCGCGGCCTCTCCGCCTTCATGGAGTCAGCCACGGCCACCATCATCGAATCGACCTCGACCATATCCACCGAATCGAGACCAACCATAGCCATTGAATCCAACTCAGCCATAGCCCCAGAGTCGACTATAGTGTCAACCACAGTGTCAACCTGCCCCACTGCCTCACCAGTTACGACAAGCAGCAGAAGGAGCAGATGTAGATATTTTGTCTTAAAAATGTGCAAAATCCCAAAAAAAATTGTACCTTTGCCGACAAGTCGGCAAAAGAGAAAAAACTAACTGTTTAACAGCGTTAAAAACGGCCTTGAGACCCTCTCTCGACCCAATTAACAAACGACAAAGATAATTAAAAAAACCAGATATACTTCATATTAAATCGTGAAAAACCATTTTTTTTTACGCGCAACAGCCGCACTAATACTACTATTTGCTACAGTTCTCACATCTGGTAGCTTTGCTCAAGGTGTCGATGTCATAATTATCGACCCTGGACACGGAGGGGTATTCCCAGGAGCGATGGTGGGTGGACATAGCGAAAAGGCGATCAACCTAGCGGTCGCTCAACGTCTGGGCAAACTACTTGCGAAAGGGCATCCCGACATCAAAATTGTCTTTACGAGAACCAACGATATCGAGTTGTCGAAGGTGCTCAAGACCGATCTCGGTGCTCGCTCACAAATTGCGGCCGAGGCTGGGGGTAAGCTCTTTGTATCGATCCATGCTAATTCGGCCTCCAACACCTCAGCCTATGGTGTCGAGACGCTAATCATGGGTGAGTCGACGCTCGAGGAGCAGCGTAACTACGACGCTCTCTACACGGCCAACAAGGGCGAGTATATCGAGTTTGCAAACAACAAAGATGCTGCCATAATACGCGCCAAGATACAAAATCAACAACACACATATGGAGCGTATAGCGAGGCATTGGCGCGATTGATACAGAGCAGCTTCGGAGAGTTTGGCCGTCGTCTGCGCGAGATACGTCGCCAACCGATCATGGTGCTCTATGGCACCGATATGCCGAGTGTGTTGGTCGAGGTTGGATTTATGAGCAACCCCGAGGAGTTGGCTCTGATCACATCGAGCAAGGGGCAGGACGAGACGGCTCAGGCGATCTACAACGGAATCGACAAATATATCGCGGCAATAGCCAAGATCTCGGGTGGGGTCAAGATGTCTGACAAATCCAACGATGAGCTAAAGGATGGATATACCATCCAAATTATGTCGTCGGCAACAATATTAGCCGACAATGATCGTCAATTTAAGAGCTACGCTGGCCAACAGTGGATGATGACGGGCAGCGGACGATTTAAATACAAATATTGTTTGGGCAAATATAAGACGAAATCCGAGGCTGAGGCCGACCTTAAGATGGTGAATCGTAGCTTCTCGGATGCCTTTATTACGAAGTTTAAAATTAAATAAACGAGAGCCGCTGAGGAGTAAAATCGAAAATTTTACGACCTAGTGGGGATGACCAATAAGTGTTTTTTTCGTTCGTCATTGCGGACTTGATCCGCAATGACGCTTAGGGTTTAAATTGCTTGTTAGTCACCCTCTTAGGGGTGGGGTAAGATATAAAAATTTAGAGAATTTAACTATAATAATAGATATGAAAAAAGAGATTAAAATTGGAATATTTACAGTACTCATGATTGTTGGAGCATGGGGTGGTATTCGTTTTTTGAGTGGAGTGGATCTATTTCGTCGCAATAGCGACTACTATGTGGTCTATGAGCAGACGAATGGTTTGCAGAAGGCGGCAGCCATTATCGTCAATGGCGTAAAGGTGGGTAATGTAACTGATATTCGTTTGAGCGATGATCGTCGCAAGGTTGAGGTAAAGCTCAACATATCGAACAAATATCAGATCCCTGTGGACTCCGAGGCCAAGGTCTTTAGCAGCAGCTTGATGGGTTCGAAGGCGATCGGACTTACGTTGGGCGAGAGTGGCGAATATCTACAATCGGGTGATATGATCACCCCCACTACCGACAAGGATATTATGGATATGGCAGGGTCGGAGTTGGACTTCTTCAAGGAGCGTATTGACATGGTTACTAGTGAATTGACTCGCACCCTAACGAACGTCAACGAGCTGTTGGAGAGCAACGCTCAAAACATCAACAATACGGCTAATAATATAAGCTCACTCTCGGAGCAGACCACACGCATGATCGACAAGAACGAGGAGCGATTGAGTCAAATAATCGAGAGCTTTGCCGTAATCTCGAAGGGCATTGGGGCGAGTGTTCCACAGATCGACTCGATCATCGGCAACCTCAACTCTTTGACCTCGAAGCTCGATCAGGCCGATGTGGCCAACACCATCGCCCAGTCGTTGGAGGAGATCAACACACTAATGGCGACACTCAACGACGAGAATGGCTCGATCAACAAGTTGATGAGCGACTCGGGATTGTACGACAACGTCTCGTCGGCGAGTGGCAATTTGGATGCTTTGTTGGTTGATTTCAAGGAGAATCCATGGCGCTATGTCAACATATCGGTCTTTGGTCGCAACGAGCAGAAGCAGCGCGAGAAGATGGAGGCTCAGGCAGAGAGAGAGTTGCAGAAGGCGAATAAATAGGCCTTAGATAGTAAGAGATGATATATCCCCAAAATTTCGAACAAAAACTGGGTTTCGACCGTATACGCGAACAGATTGCCGCCAAATGCACAATCGACTCGGCACGACGCAAAGTTGAGCAACAGGGGTTTTGCACCGATCGAAAAGAGATTGGCCAGCGTTTGACGCTGTGTGATCAGATGCGCGTGATGCTGCTCTTTGAGCAGGGGTTTCCGCGTGGCGACTACTACGATATAGAGCGTATTGCCTCGAAGATCTCGATCGAGGGGACATTCTTAGATGTCGAAGAGATTGTGATGTTGCGCAGTTCGCTGTCGGCCGTCGATGCCATCACGAGCTTTATCCGCAAGAGGGTCGAGGATAAACCCAATAGCTACGACGCATTGGCCAAACATGGCGAGGGTGTTGTGTCTTTTGCACATATAATAACACAGATAGATTCGATCGTCGATCGATTCAACAAGATCAAAGATAGCGCCTCGGCTGAGCTACAACTCATACGTCGCCAGATACGCGACAACGAGGCACAGGCCTCGAAGCGTCTGCAACAGATACTCTCGGCGGCCAAGGGTTCGGGGATTGTCGATACCGACGCTATGATCTCGATACGCGACGGCCGAGCGGTGATCCCAGTGGCGGCAGGTAACAAGCGCAAGTTGAATGGATTTATACACGACGAGTCGGCCACTGGTAAGACGGTCTACATCGAACCTGTGGAGATTGTCGAGATCAACAATACGCTGCGCGAGCTGCAGAATGCCGAACGACGCGAGATTGTGCGTATCCTCACTCGATTTACCGAGGGGATACGTCCGCAGTTGGCCGAGATTTCGTCGGCGAGCGACTATTTGAGTGACGTTGATATGTTGTGTGCCAAGGCACTGTGGGCACACGACAATGAGTGTGTGCTACCCATTATGTCGCACGAGGGGCGGTTGGAGTTGCATGCCGCGCGCCATCCACTATTGGCACAGACGCTGCGCGCCAACCACAAGCAGATTGTGCCGTTGGATCTAACGCTCGACACGCAGCGACATATATTGGTTATCTCTGGCCCAAATGCAGGAGGTAAATCGGTCTGTCTGAAGACTACGGGAATTGTACAGTATATGTTCCAATGTGGATTTCTGATCCCTGTATCGCCCAACTCGGAGTTGCCCGTATTCGAGTCGATGTATATAGATATTGGCGACGAACAGTCGATCGACAACGATCTGTCGACCTACTCGTCACATCTATATAATATGAAGAGTATGTTGGCGGGGGCTTCGCAGCGGTCGTTGGTGTTGATCGACGAGTTTGGATCGGGCACGGAGCCAGTGATCGGAGGTGCGATTGCCGAGGCGATCCTCGATAGATTATTGTCGAAGGGTGCGTATGGGGTTATCACGACCCACTACTCAAACATTAAGTACTACGCCTCGTCGACCGAGGGTGTGGCCAACGGAGCTATGAGCTTCGATGTGCAGAATATACGCCCACTCTTTAAGTTGGAGATGGGCAAGCCAGGTAGTTCGTTTGCCATTGAGATAGCACGCAAAATTGGGCTACCCGAGGATATTATTCGCACAGCGAGTGAGAAGGCTGGTAGCGAACATATCAATCTCGAGAAGCAGCTGCGCGAGATCGCACGCGACAAGAGATATTGGGAGCAGAAGCGCGAACGCATCAAACATACCGACCGCAAGGTGGAGGTGTTGGAGCAGAACTACACCGACCAGTTGGCCAAGATCAAGGAGCAACGCAGCGAGATACTGGCCAAGGCGCGTGCCGAGGCCAAGAGCATGGTGAGCGAGGCGAATAGACAGATCGAACAGACGATCAAGGCGATCCGCGAGTCGCAAGCCGACAAGGAGTCGACACGCATTATCCGCAAGGAGTTCAACGACCTGCGAGAGCGTATCGAGGGGGGCACAGAGTCAAACAGCCACGAGAGTGAAATAGCGAGAGAGATGGAGCGCCTGCAACGTCGCAAGGAGCGTCGCAAGGAGCGCAAGGAGCAACAAGCCGCTCAGAGCATAGAGCCGCAAGAGGTTGTGGTTCCCGTGAAGTTGGAGGTGACAGTTGGCGCAAAGGTGCGTATCGAGGGGCAGGATACCATGGGTGAGGTGCAGTCGATCAAACGCAACAAGGCGCAGGTGGCCTTTGGGCACATCTTGACGATGGTGGATGTAAAGGCTTTAGAGGTGATCTCTAATTCGGAGTTCAAACGCGCTACGCGTAGTGTAGATCGACCACGTGCCAAGATCTCGGTGGATATATCGTCGCGTAAATTAAACTTCAAGGATAATATAGATGTACGCGGCATGCGTGCGTCACAGGCGTTGGAGGAGGTTCAGAACTTTGTCGACGACGCATTGATGATGGGCATATCGTCGGTTGCGATACTCCATGGCAAGGGTACGGGGGCGCTCAAGGATGAGATCCGTCGCTACCTCGCTACACTGCCCGATGTTGCGAGGGCAGTCGATGCTCATGCCGATCGCGGAGGTTCAGGAATTACGGTTGTTGAATTTGATTAACACAGGCCAATTATGAGATATAGGTTGAGTGAAATAGCTAAGATTGCAGGCGGCAGGCTCTATGGAGCCGATCGCGAGGTGAGCGGTGTGGTGTGTGATTCACGCAGCTTCGTTGGCGACGAGGGGGCGATATTTGTGGCTATAGAGGGTCGCAACCACGATTCACACACATTTATATCGCAGATGGTCGCACGCGGCATCGAGTCGTTTATGGTCGAGCGTGAGGAGGCTTGCGACAGCAACGAGGTGTCGTATCTGTTGGTCGACAACTCAATCGCGGCACTGCAACGTTTGGCCGCACACCATCGCTCACTCTTTGGTGGTGTGGTGGTGGGCATCACGGGTTCCAATGGCAAGACGATTGTCAAGGAGTGGTTGGCGCAGGTGGCACCACGCAGTGTCAAGATGTTTCGCTCGCCACGCAGCTACAACTCACAGTTGGGGGTTGCTCTGTCGCTGCTGATGATCTCGGGTGACGAAGATGTGGCACTCATCGAGGCTGGCATCTCACAGTGTGGCGAGATGCAGCGGTTGTGTGAGATGATACGACCCGATGTGGCGGTCATCACCTCGATTGGCGAGGCACACCAAGAGGGTTTCGAGTCGATCGCACAGAAGATCGAGGAGAAGTTACGGCTAGCAGAGGGTGCGCGAGAGATTGTATACCATAGTGGTAATCGAGAGTTGATACCACACATTATATTTCGTGACAAAAAGGTAGTTGATGCCGCAGGGTTCGAGGCAGCTCAATTTAGCGACTACGCCTCGCGCCACAACTCACAGATCGTGGCGGCCGTCAACCACCTGTTGGGGTATGACTCCCCGCGATTTGACAAGATCAAATCGGTGGCCATGCGGATGGAGATGATCGATGGAGTGGGCGGATCTCAGATAATTAATGATAGTTACAATTCAGATATAAACTCATTGAGCATTGCGTTGGACGCTCTGCGAACAACCGCAGGCGATGGTGGCAAGGTGGTTATCATGTCAGATATTCTACAGAGCGGAGTGGAGTCCGCTGAGCTATATCGACGCGTGGGCGAGGCTATCAAGCGCGCTGGTGTCAATTGGTTGATTGGCGTGGGATCCGAGATCTCGAAGTGGGGCGACTGTTTCGACTGCTCGACAGAGTTCTACCCTTCGACCGACGATCTGTTGAGACACATCACCCTATCGAAACTGTCCAACCACACAATATTGCTCAAAGGAAATCGCGAAAGCCAATTCGAGAGAGTCGCACACGCTCTGGCCTACAAGAGCCACACGACAACTCTGGAGATTGATTTGAATGCCATGCGCGACAATTTGAACTACTATAGATCGAAGCTGCACAGCAGCGTAAAGCTCACCGCAATGGTCAAGGCTAGCAGCTATGGCGCAGGCGATGTCGAGGTTGCTCAGGTGTTGCAACACGAGGGTGTCGACTACCTTGCCGTAGCCTTTGCCGACGAGGGGGCGTTGTTGCGCGAGCGTGGTATCACCATGCCCATCATTGTGTTGAATGCCGACGATGGCAGCTTCTCGCAGATGGTCGATTCGCGATTGGAGCCTGAGATCTACTCCCAAAGATCGTTGGATGCATTTGCCGCAGCTATAGTGTCGCGTGGCGAGCGCGACTATCCGATACACGTGAAGCTGGATACGGGGATGCACCGTTTGGGATTTGTGGCAAGCGATATTGAGGGGCTTATCAAACGCATTGGAGAGTTGAAGGGTGTGGTGCGCATAAATTCGATCTTCTCGCACCTATCCTCGGCCGACATGGGCAAAGAGGGTGAGAGTGTAACGCTAAAACAGATCGCAGAGTTTGAAGATATGAGCCGAGAGTTAATGGAGAGCATCGACTACCCTATCATGCGTCACTTGGCCAACTCGGCCGCTATTGTGGCCTATGCGCAGGCGCAATTCGACATGTGTCGTTTGGGAATTGGGCTGTATGGTTTTGGCGAGGAGGAGGCGCAGTTGTCGCCTGTGTCAACGCTCAAAACACGCATTGTACAGATACGTCAAATCAAACCACAGCAGCACGTGGGCTATGGCGGTGCAGGGTGCGTAACGCGTGCGAGCCGCATAGCGACCATCCCGATCGGATATGCCGATGGCATGAATCGCCACTTGGGCAATGGGGCATGGAGTGTGATAATAGGCGGAGAGGCAGCCCCCATCGTTGGGCGAATATGCATGGATAGTTTGATGGTCGATGTGTCGAATATCGCAGAGGTGTGCGAGGGTGATGAGGTGGTGATCTTCTCTGCTAAGGAGGGGAACAGAGCCTCGGATATGGCTCAAAAACTAGGGACAATCACCTACGAGGTGCTAACGAGCATCTCGACACGAGTAAAGAGAGTATATATAAAAGATTGAGATGAAGGGAACACTATATCTAATACCCTGCCCCATTAGCGAGCAGACGGATGTCTACGATGTCACACCTCATGCCAACAAGGCGGTGATCGACTCGTTGGACTATTTTATTGTAGAGAATCTGCGCTCGGCGCGTCGCTTTCTATCTAAGGCAAAGATTGAGCGTGCGATCGACTCGTTGGAGTTTTGCGAATTGAACGAACACACCACCTCGCAACAAGAGGTGGAGCAGATGGCGCAACGAATTGTCGATGGCCGCTCAGCTGGTGTAATCTCGGAGGCAGGTGTTCCAGCGGTTGCCGACCCAGGGGCATTGATCGTGGCGGAGTGTCACAGACGAGGGGTGAAGGTTGTTCCGTTGGTTGGCCCATCGTCGATCATCATGGCATTGATGGCCTCGGGGTTGAATGGGCAGTCGTTTGCCTTCAATGGCTATCTACCCATCAAAGATCCCGATCGCAGCCGCTCGATCCGCAACCTCGAACGCAGAGCGCAGAGCGAGGGGCAGTCGCAGATCTTTATCGAAGCACCCTATCGCAATGTCAAGCTGTTTGAGACGATATTGAAGCTGCTCTCTGCGGCAACCAAACTTACGGTAGCGGTAGACATCACATCGCCACAGGAGATTATCGTCACCCGATCGATAGAGGGATGGCGCAGGGTTCAGATGCCCGAAATGAATAAAAAACCTACTATTTTCATCATTGGATAGGGGGATATGCAGGGTTTGGCGCAAACTTTGCGAATATATACTATGTATAATATAAATAAATTCTATATATGACAAGTCAAAAAACTGAAAACCAAAATGTTACATCGGCCGACGAACTAAACGACAACATCGCCAACAACTCAACAGAGCAGCAGTCGACTGACACAATGGCAGAGGAGACAACAGAGCAGAGCGAGGAGAGTGACACAATGGCAGAGGAGAACGAGGCACAAGAGGCAACCGCGCCACGCGAAGAGAATGTAGATTGGAAGGATCGCTACATCCGCCTACAAGCGGAGTTTGACAACTATCGCAAACGCACGCTCAAGGAGAAGATGGATTTGGTGCAGAGCGGAGGAGCCGATACGATCAAGGCATTTTTGCCCGTGGTCGACGATATGCAGCGAGCATTGGTGGCGATGGAGAAGAGCGACGATGTTGCGGTGTTGCGCGAGGGTGTTCAGCTCATCTGGCAAAAACTTAGCGAGACACTTAAGCAGCGCGGTGTAAACGAGATCGAGGCTGTGGGGTTGGAGCTAGATACCGATCTTCACGAGGCTGTGGCACGTTTTGCCGCAGGCGAGGAGCAGCAGGGCAAGATCATCGACGTGGTGCAGAGCGGATATACCATGGGCGAGAAGGTGTTGCGTTTTGCCAAGGTTGTAGTCGGAGAGTAATAAATTAATTTAGGTGAAGAAAAAATGGCCGAAAAAAGAGATTACTACGAGGTATTAGGCGTGGCGAAGAGCGCCAATGCCGACGAGATAAAAAAGGCGTATCGCAAGGCTGCGATCAAGTTCCATCCTGATAAAAACCCAGGAGACACAGAGGCCGAGGATAAGTTTAAGGAGGCTGCCGAGGCATATGATGTATTGTCGGATGAGCAGAAGCGTGCGCGCTACGATCAGTTTGGCCACGCAGGAATGGGGGGTGCGTCGAGCGCAGGAGCAGGTGGATATGGCGGCTTTGGTGGCGGCTTCTCGATGGATGATATATTCTCGCAGTTTGGCGATATCTTCGGGGGACATTTTAGCGGCGGTGGCGGCGGCGGACGCTATTCACGCGGAGGACAGAGGGTCAACCGCGGAAGCGATATTCGTATCAAGGTGCGCTTGACACTCGAGGAGATAGAGTCGGGAGTGACCAAGAAGTTGAAGATCTCGAAGCAGATCGCCTGCGACAAGTGTGGCGGTTCGGGGGCGAAGGACTCTAGCTCATATACGACATGTCATACATGTAACGGAGCTGGATATGTGTCGCGCGTCGAGAACTCATTCTTTGGACGAATACAGACACAAGGTGTATGTCCAACGTGTAATGGATCGGGCAAGGTGATTACCGAGAAGTGCGATAAGTGCGGTGGCAACGGTACGATCAAGGGCGACGAGGTTGTCGAGATCAAGATCCCAGCAGGTGTTGGCGAGGGGATGGCACTCAACGTTGCAGGCAAGGGAAATGCCGCACCACATGGAGGGGTGAATGGTGATTTGCAGGTTATAATCGAGGAGGAGCACAATCCAGAGTTGATACGTGATGGTAACGACTTGATACACAATCTAAATATTACAGTTACCACAGCACTATTGGGTGGCACGGTGGAGATCCCGACGATCAGCGGCCGCGCCAAGATCAAGATCGCAGCAGGTACACACGCTGGCAAGGTGTTGCGTCTCAACGGCAAGGGTCTGCCCGAGGTGAATGGTTATGGAAGAGGTGATATATTGGTTGTGGTCGATATTACCATCCCCGACAAACTCAACAGCGAGGAGCGCAAGTTGGTCGAGAAGCTCGCAAGCATGCCGTCGTTTGAACGCGCTGAGTCGGTAAAAAATCAGAATATTTTTGAGCGAATGAAGAACTTCTTCCGCTAAAATTTGTATATTGCCAAAAGCAAAAAAAGAGATGGAGTATGGGAGCATTTACACCTGTCAAAAAACACGCCAAGCGATTTAACTACACACCACGCTACTACGACCCTGTAAAGGAGGCGTTGGAGCAGCGTCGTAGTGAGTTGTATGGCCACCGCAGAAGCGATGCTTCCACCACCGAATCGGGCGAGTATGTACCAGGGGATTATATCCGAAACAAACGTGCAGCACGCACACTGGGACGTGGCGACAAGGGGACGACAAAACGGAAGTCTCTGATCATATCTATCATCTTTATGTCGATGGTATTGATCGTCGGTTGGATGATGTCGCAGAGGTTTGTCGATCTATTCTTTATGGCTACGACAACGTCTGAGCAGAGCGCTGTGCAGGAGTATGAGGAGTTTGACCCTTATGCTCCGATTACGGTTGTTCCCAATGATTATGATCCATCGAAGGATGTTGCAAAATAGAGGGTTATATGGTAGATGATAAGATAAAACTGTTGCCCGAAAGTGTCTCAAATCAAATTGCCGCAGGCGAGGTGGTCAACCGCCCATCGTCGGTGGTCAAGGAGATGGTCGAGAATTCGTTGGATGCTGGGGCGACGGAGATTATAATTAACTTTCGCAACGGAGGTCAAGATCTAATCCAGATTGTCGATAATGGAGCAGGTATGTCGCCCAACGATGCTCGCATGGCCTTTGAGAAGCATGCGACGAGCAAGATCAACGAGGCGGAGGATATATATGCACTCCACACCTTTGGATTTCGTGGCGAGGCCTTGGCCTCGATTGCGGCGGTGTCGCAGGTGGAGTTGCGTTCGCGCCCACGTGAGGCCGAGATCGGTACGCGAACCACTATCGAGGGGAGTATTTTCATGGATCAGCAACCCGATATGTGTGAGGTGGGGTCGCAGTTTTTCATTCGCAACCTCTTCTTCAATATCCCTGCGCGTCGTAAATTCGTCGACAAGGTTGCGGCAAACACCAACCAAATCAAGGCTGAGTTTCGACGTATTGCCATCTGTAATCCGTCGGTTAGTTTTGAGTTGTATATAGACGACGCTCTTTCGTGTAAGTTGTGCCCCACAAGTTCTGCTGGCCGAATTGTCGATGTGGTTGGCCGCTCGATCAAGAGCAACCTTTTGGAGGTCAAGGCCTCGACGAAGATTGTGAATATCGAGGGTTATATCGGCAAACCAGAGGCGGCAAAGAAGGGTACTCAGGAGCAGTATCTATATGTGAATGGTCGCTTCTTTCGTTCGTCGCAGATCAATCGCGCAATTGTCAATGCCTACGAGAAGATTATCCCTGCTGGGATGAACCCATCGTACTTCATATTTTTGGAGGTTCGCCCCGACGAGGTGGATGTGAATATCCACCCTCAAAAGACGGAGGTGAAGTTTGCCGACGAGAGCGGAGTGTGGCAGATCCTCAATGCCGCGGTTCGCGAGACATTGGCTCGGACAAATAGCGTGCCAGCGATGGAGTTTGAGAATGTTAGCGAGATCGAGATACCAGTCCAGACCAAAGGGGTGCAGTATGCCGAACCACGCACGACGAACAATGGTCAATACAATCCATTCTCGGCTGAGTATAGCTCGCCACGACGAGCGGTGAAGGCGTTGAACAATATGCCACTAGATGCCCAAGAGTGGGAGTCGGGATTTGGCAATATCAATGTCAACGGTGACGATGATGATATGAGCTATATCCACATCGAGAGCAGCCATGGCGAGGGTGGCAATGCGATGGAGGAGGAGGAGTGGCAGACACTACAGTTTGAGGATGAAGATATGCAACCATATCGCCCCGATGGAGTGCGCCTAAATGGGGAGATTAGTGTCGAGAGTTTAATGTTGATGGGGGGACGTTACGCAGTGTGCAGAGTTGGTGCGGGGGTCTCGGTTGTAGATCTCATACGCGCCAAAGAGCAGCTGCTGTTTACACACTACACCCACTCGCTCACACGTGGCGAGGCGGTTAGCCAAACGTTGCTATTCCCCATTGAGTTGCAGTTGAGCCACGAGGAGTTTTCGTTGATGGAGGAGAATGCAGTGGAGTTTGCAGCGTTGGGATTTAATATTACGGCTGGTGCCAATTGCAAGATCAATGTCATGGGGTTGCCCTCGGATGTTGGGTCGGAGAGTGTAGATAGGATTATCTACGATATGTTGCAGCAGCTGGCCACGCCACAAGATGTTGTAGAGTTGCGTCGTCGCGATTTGGCCGCTTCGATGGCCTACAACGCCTCACACGCCACATCGCAGAGCTATACGGAGCGCGAGGCGAGAGAGATCGTCGCACAGTTGTTGGCAAGTGGTGAGTGTGGTCGTACCCCCAAAGGCAAATCTATCATGTGGGAGATGACGACAAGTGAAATAAAACAAAAATTGGGCTAATCGGATATTAGCTTCACAAAAAATAAGAGATATAAATTTATGTATGGATATGGGATAAACCGCAAGTCGGTTACGATGAATCTAATAATTGTCAACTGTTTGGGATTGATGGCCACGAGCCTATTCCCGATGATTAGCATGTGGTTGGGATTGCACTCATGGCAGAGCGAGCACTTTGAGTTGTATCAGGTTGTGACCTATATGTTCCTGCATGGAGGTCTGTCACACCTGTTCTTCAATATGTTTGCGCTGTGGATGTTTGGTCAACAGTTGGAGATGACGCTTGGCCCTCAGCGATTCCTCACCTACTATATGGTGTGTGGCATTGGCGCGGCACTCATACAGTTGGCTATCGGGTTGGCTATCCCCTTCTCTATCACGGTTGGTGCATCGGGTGCGGTGTATGGATTGTTGCTGTCGTTTGGCGTGTTGTATCCCAACGCTACGATTCAGCTGCTGTTTCCACCCATCGCCATGCGCGCAAAGTACTTTGTGATGGGATATGCAGCGTTGGAGCTATTTCTGGGGTGGCGCAACAACCCAATGGACAATGTGGCTCACTTCGCACACTTGGGAGGTATGTTGTGGGGATTGTTGCTGTTGATCTATTGGAGACACAAAGGCATTATCCGATTCTAACCCCCTCACGCCATGTTATCCTACAACCGTCACAATAGCTACCGAGGCAAACGACAGGCCGCTGCTCGACTCCCGATATGGGTTCGATTGGTTGATCTTGTGGCGTTTGTAGTAACTATTGCGGCCATTGTAGCGCTGCTCACCGCGTTGATGTCGCAATATATCGCCCCGAGTCAAGGGTGGGTATTCTCGGTCATGGGGCTGCTCTCGCCCATCATCTATGTGGTTACGGTGACGGTGGCTCTCTATTGGATTATACGGTGGAATTGGCGGCTGACACTACCCACAATTGTTGTGTTGGCCATTGGTGCCAACCGCATATCGTTAATTGTCAAGGTGCCTGTCAAGCGAGATTACAACACGGAGAGCTATCGCGGAACGTTGAAGGTTATGAGCTACAATGTTCGACTGTTGTACAACGATGATTGGAAATCGTCGACCAGCGAGATCATCGCATATGTCAAGGAGCAGCGCCCCGACATTGTCGCACTACAGGAGGTGAATAAGCAGTGGATCTTCGACTCGATCAACACCTCGAATCAATACTCTAAGTATACGAAAAAGGAGTTGGCCATCTATAGCCGCTACCCAATAATCAATAGTGGAGAGAGTTTTGACGCTAGCAATTGGGAGTCGGGCAGCTCGATATATGTCGATATAGTGGTTCAAAACGACACGATAAGAGTCTTTAACAACCACCTACACTCGACACATATCAAGCGAGAGGACAACGACTATCTCACCTCGACGCAGGTGGTGCGCGATAGCGACCGTTCGAGCCAATTAAGCGATATCGTAAAGCGATTGCAGACCAACGCACTCGAACGAGCCGATCAGATGTTGGCACTGCGCGAGGTGATGGATGCCACCCCCTACGAGATGATCGTCTGCGGTGATTTCAACGAGACACCCATATCGTATACATACAACAAATTATCACGAAGACTCACCGATTCGTTTCAGGTGTGCGGCGACAACTACTCATATACGTTCCGAGGATTCTTCAACCTGCTGCGCATAGATTACATCTTGACCAGCCCACGAATCACACCACGCAGCTACGAGGTAGATCGCTCGATGGTGGTATCGGATCACCTGCCAGTCATCGTGAGAGTGAAGATCGAAAAACAACTTTAAAACAGAATATTATGATAGTTGACACATTAAAAAACGCACATCTCTACTACTCGATTGCGCCACGCATGCAGCAGGCTTTCGAGCTATTAGCCACTACCCCACTTGAAGAGCTTAGCGAGGGAAAACATCAGCTTGCGGGCGATGACATCTTTGTAAATATCATGGATCGAGATCTCAAAGTTCCCAGCGATGCTAAGTTGGAGATCCACAACGAGTATGCCGATATTCAGATTCTACTCGTTGGTGACAAAGAGGGATTTGGCTGGACACCACGTCATGAGCTATCGTTGCCAATCAACGAATTTGATGCTCAGAAAGATATTCAACTATTCGACGACGCACACCAGACGACCTACTATATCACAAAGGGACAGTTCACAATTCTACTGCCCGAGGATGGCCACGCACCAATGATCGGAGAGGGAGCGGTGCGCAAGGCGATTGTCAAGATTCGCTTGTAATTTGACCGAGACATGAAGATAATAGATGGGTTTAAACTACGCACGATCTCGGGCGAGATGGTTGTCTGTGGCGAGGGTGTCGACCAGATCAACTTCGGTGCGCTGATCGTACTCAACGAGTCGGCATCCTTCTTGTGGCAGAGCGTCGAGGGCAAGGAGTTCGATCAAGCGCGATTGGCCGAGTTGTTGATGAGCGAGTACCAGATCGACGAGGCACTAGCCAAGAGCGATGCCGAGGCTATCGCGCGTCGCTGGATCGAGGCCAAGATAGTAGCAGAATAATGGATCGCGAGCAGGGTCGCCAACAGCTCCTACTGGAGCTTATGAGGTGCGAAATATGGGGGCGAGAGATCGATCTCTCGCTCTTTGAGCGCACCCCAATAGATTGGTCACAGATACTCAATATGGCTCAACAGCAGGCTGTATTGGGCGTGGTGGCCAATAGCATTGCGCGGTTACCTTTGGCACTACAACCCTCGCGCGAGGTGCAGATTAAGCTCCACCATCGAGTGACACTCAACAGGCAGCAATATCACTATCAGGCAGCCGTTGCAGGAGATATATTGGAGGATTTGAAGTCGGTCGGAGTTGATCGAGGAGTTGTTCTAAAAGGTTTGGGGATGTCGCAAAACTACCCCGACCCCTCGGCTCGAATGTGTGGTGACATTGACATATTTGTGGGCGAGCAGATGTATCACAGATCGAGAGAGATATGTACCGATCCCGAGTGCACCGAGAACCCGATGCACTACGAGTTTCACTACAAGGGTGTTCCCGTAGAGCTTCACCGATCGGTGACGAGTGCCGAGGAGATTGATCGACGGGGCAAGGAGTTGGTCGCGTGGTTCAACCAAGCGCTTCTCACGTCGAGCCGCGTAGAGCTGGTAGATGTGTGCGGAACAAAGATCGAGACACCCGATGCAACGTTCAATGCCATCTATATATTTTTGCACGCCTATCGCCACCTCGTCAAGGGGGGAATCGGATTGCGTCAGATATGTGATTGGGCGTTGGTGCTCGATGGAAGGAGTCAACAGATCGACTACGCGGTTGTGGAGCAGCTCCTCGAACGTCACGACCTGAGGCGTATGTGGGATGTATTTATCCAGATGATAAATATCTATTTGGGCTTCGATATGTCGAAGTATCCGCTAGCGTGTTCGGCATCGAGCGAGAGTGCAGGGTTGGTGATGGATGTAATTTTGGATCGAGGCAACTTCGGCCAATATGCCAAACGCACGAAGTTCTCGAAGATATATGCGATCAAACAGTTGCAGACGCTCATAGTACGCATTAGGGAGCTTGACTTCTTGATGCGCATAGATCGTCGTCGCGGCATCAAGACGATGCTAAGTATCGTATTCGGAGGGTTGGGACGAACCGTCAACACACTTTTAGGTATAAAACCATGACAATTGGAGAGAACATAAAGTGGTTGTGGCGCGATATGGGCGCTCGACGACTTGTGGTTGTGATCAACTGCATGGTCGGGGTTGCTTATGTGGCGTTGGCAACCCTCTTTGTGTGGTGCAGCAAGCTCATTATCGATAGTGCGACGGGGCACAATGAGTATAGCGTCGAGAGGCTTCTATATCTATTCGTAGCTATTGTTGTGGCACAGATCGCACTGGCGGCCGTGAATAGCAAATTGAGTCAATACAATTTGGTGAAGATGGGCAACACTCTTCGTCGCACACTCTTTGAGCGGATGATGAGGGGTCGTTGGTTGGGCAAAGAGAGATTCCACACGGGTGATGTTATGAACCGAATAGAGACAGACGTGACGACGGTGGCGAATATGGCTTGTGTAATAATTCCTAACATAGTTACATCTTTGGCTCAGGTCATGTTGGCCTTTGGATTGCTCCATCGATTCGAGCCGCGATTGGCATGGATCGTATTGGTTATCATGCCTATAGCACTGCTGCTTAGCAAGCGATACTTTAGAGTTATGCGCGAATTGACCCATCGCATACGCAGCAAAAACAGCCAACTACAATCATACTCTCAGGAGCATATCCAACATAGAACGCTACATATCACGATCGGAGATGTTGACAAATCGACATCTGCGTTGGCGACCATGCAGCGTGAGTTGCTGGGCGAGGAGATGAACCGCACGAACTACTCGATATTCTCAAATAGCATGGTTCGCATAGGTTTTATGTCGAGCTACATCGTAGCCTTTACATGGGGTGTCAAGGGGTTGCACGACCAGACGATAAGCTACGGAGTGATGGCCGCCTTCATGCAGTTGGTGGCACAGATCCAAACCCCGACGGTCAACCTCAGCCGAGAGATCTCGACGGTTGCACAGTCGCTCACATCGATCGATCGCTTGATGCAGATAACCGATATGGAGCAGGAGGCCGAGGGGTGCAATATTCAACTTGGCGAGGGAGTTGGTGTTCGGTTTCGCAATGTCATATTTGCCTATGACGATGCTCCAGATCGAGCGGTGCTAAGGGGGATAAATCACGATTTCGAGCCACATAAGCTCCATGCAATAGTGGGCAAGAGTGGCGCAGGCAAGAGTACGATAATCAGGATGATCCTCGCTCTGCTCACCCCCCAAAGTGGGCGAGCGACGCTCTACGACCAATCATCGGAGCACAACTGCTCACCCATGACACGCAGCAATATAACCTATGTGCCACAGGGGAATACGCTCAGCAGCGGCACGATACGTCAAAATATCACATTGGCCAATAGTGGTGCAACCGACTACGAGATCGACCAAGCGATCAAGGTTGCAGCAGCTGAATTTATCTACGAACTGCCAGGTGGCTTGGAGTGGCAATGTGGCGAAAACGGAGCTGGATTGAGCGAGGGGCAGGCGCAACGAATAGCCATTGCACGCGGTGTACTACTCCAACGACCCGTGGTTATACTCGACGAACCGACGGCAGCGCTCGACACCCAAACAGAGTCGCTCATGATCGAGCGGTTGAGAGAGTATGCCCACCATAAAACAGTAATAATCGTGACACATCGCCCACAAACCGTAGCGATGTGCGACACGACACTAACACTCGAGAGCCAATGAGACGAGAGATATATAGAGTAGCAGAACACTCTTTCTCGGTGACCATGCCGCACGACAATGAGTTGTGGGGGTACATGCAACCTTTTGAGCCATTTGTGGCCGAGGGTTGCACGGAGGATGAGTTGATATTTGAGATGAAGCTAGTCGAGAGCATCGACCACCACACACCCATCGAGCAGCTAGTAACATGGAGTGGCAGCAACCAACAGGGGATGGTAGACATAGCGGTCGATCGCACAGCAACGGGGCGACTGCTTCGGTTGATACAGCCCACAAGCGACGAGGTCAATGCCACGATGCATATAACCACAGATGGGCGCAGTGTGGAGGCTACTCTGAGCGGTGCGCTAGATCTAGAGCTACAGGCGCTCAACAATGTACTTATAATCGGATATTTAGCAGCTGGCGCATATCGCAAGACGGTTCTGCTACACTCGTCAACGGTTATCTGCGATGGCCGCTCATACCTCTTTTTGGGTAAGAGCGGAACGGGCAAAAGCACCCATAGCCGAGAGTGGTTGGAGGCATTTCCACAGAGCAGACTACTCAACGACGACCACCCTATCGTGCGCATACTCGACTCGGGCGAGGTGCGAACATATGGATCGCCATGGAGCGGCAAATGCCCATGCTACAAAAACGACTCGGCACCATTGGCAGGCATCGCACGTATCGAACAGGCACCCATCAACGAGGCTATCATATTGCGTCCCGTATTGGCATATGCATCAATTGCAACAAGCAGCTCGGCTCTACAGTGGCTCTCAGAGGCCAATGAGTCGAAAAACAGGACGCTCAACGAGATTGTCGAGAGGGTGGCGAGCATACGAATGCGCTGCCTACCAAACATCGATGCAGCAGAGGTGTGCAAGAGTGTATTGGATAGTATCACAAAATAACCTGCATGATGAAGAGACGAATTATCGCCAACTCCATAATATTCTCGGACGTTGCACGTCTGATTGCCGAGGGGCGCAGTGTGCGAATCGCGGTCAAGGGCAATAGTATGCGGCCATTCATCTTCCATGGCGAGAGCGTCGAGCTACACCCATTTACCGTAGTTGAAGTGGGCGATATTGTCGTAGCACAGAATACGCCCGACCACTATGTGCTCCACCGCATAATTGCCATCGAGGGGGAGTTTGTGACACTCCAAGGCGATGGGAATCTTGAGATCACCGAAGAGTGCTTGGCCAAAAACATCATTGCAAAAGTCCATAGCGTCGAGCGTCGCAGTGGCCGAGTTGTAGATCTTCGCACCCCTTCGCAGCGTCGTTGGGGGGTGATATGGAGGTGGTTGCACCCCGTGCGACGCTACCTGCTATTCGCTGGTCACCATCTGCTACGTTGGCCTTAAACCGCCTTAAAGATATAGTATAGCGAGCAGCGACAAGATAGAGACCACTACCCACAACACAATACCCAAAATCAACGGCTTAACCCCCACCGCGCGCAGTGAGTCGAGCGACAATGACGAGCCAATCAAAAAGAGCGTTACGACCAACGCGCGCTTCGACAAGATATAGATCGGCATACCAATAGACTCTATACCCGAGATATAGCTATTGCACACCATCGCCACTACAAAGAAGATAATAAACCACGGCCACGAGATTCGACGACCCGAAGAGCGAAATAGATAGGCCGAGAGGATCGAAATGGGGATGATCCACAGCGCACGAGTCAACTTAACAGTCGTGGCGATCAACAGCGACTCCTCGCTATAGGCCGACGCTGCACCAACCACAGAGCTGGTGTCGTGGATGGCCATCGCACACCATATTCCAAAGTCATAGTTCGATAGCCCCAATAGATGCCCCAACGGAGGAAAAACCAACAAGGCGATAGAGTTCAACAGAAAGATAACCCCCAGAGCCATAGATGTCTCGCGCTCATCGGCCGCAACAGCTGGAGCCACGGCCGCAATGGCACTACCGCCACAGATGGCTGTACCCGAAGCGGTGAGATGAGCCAATCGCGCAGGGATCTTCATCGCTCGACCCAACAGATAACCCAGAGTCAACACCACAATAATCATCGCAGAGGTCAAGACAACACCCTCGCGCCCAACCTCGATTGCCGAGTGTATATTCATTCCAAAACCCAATCCCACCACCGACAACTTCAATAGCCCCTGCGTCGCACGCCCCGAGAGCTGCGGAAAGGGATGCCCCAAAATATTGGCAAACAAAAATCCGACAACCAAGGCCACAGGTGCCGAAACAACGGGAGAGGCCGAGATGGCCAACAACACAAGAAACAAAATTTTTGTAGTGAGAACTCTATTCATAGCTAATAATTTTCTACAAAGATAGAGTCTTTAAATAACATACACAAAATGCAAAATACTGTTGCGGATAACCAAAAGTTATCCGACAGACTCCATACAGAACTCCTTAAATAGTTCACACAGCTGCGACGAGCTACCATGCAACGTCGCGAAACGCAACATTCGCTCAATCGAGAACCCTTCGACATCGACCACCGACAACTCACCTCGCTGCAAAGAGTCGATAATGGCCGCCTGCGAGATAAAGGCATAACACTTCGACGCTTTCAAATAGCGAACAATACCCTCGCTACTGCCGATCTGCATTACGACATTCAACCCTCTGCGAACAATATCATGGCGTTGCAACTCGCGCAATACAACCTCTAAAGTTCCCGATCCATTCTCGCGCAAGACCAACGGCAACTTCGCAATATCGCCCATCTCTATACGTCGACGCTTGCCACTGGCCGAGACCAACACCACCCTATCGCACCTAAAATTATCGTAATGAAACGACGATTGCGTATTGGCATCCTCAACCAAAGCCATATCGACACGCCCCTGTTCGACCATCGCCAACACCTCCTCGCTATTGCCCGAAACCAGGGTGATGGTAACACGCGGATAGCTCTCTCGAAAACGCGCCAATATATCGGGCAGAATATATTGCGTAATCGTGCTACTCGCCCCCAAACGCAGATGCCCCGAATAGCCATCCTCACTCAACGACACAGCATCTGTCAAATCGCGATAGCCGCCCAAGATCGACTCTACGATGGGCAACAACCGCTCACCATCGTCGCTCAACGAGATCCGATTTCCAGACCTGCGAAACAGTGGTGTCGACAACAACCGCTCCAACTCCTTGATATGTTTGGTAACCGCAGGTTGTGAGATATTCAACTCCACAGCCGCACGCGTAAAACTCAATTCACGCGCCGTCGTCACAAAGACCAATAATCTAAAATCTGTCATCATGAAATAATATAAAAAAGGGATAGACCTCACAAAGTAAAAAAGGGGCAGACCTATTAATAAGTCTGCCCCTCAAAATATTCAAAAGCCTTCAGTGGCTAGATAACTACGACTCCAATGCGAAACGCTTGTAAGCGATTACTGTAGCCTCCTTATCACCCTCAGCGATCAACTCTGCAATAGTTTTCTTCTCGCCTACTACAGCCTGAGCCAACAATGTGTTCTCCTCAAAGAACTTGCGCATCTTACCCTCTGCGATCTTCTCCAAGATAGCATCTGGCTTGTTTGCATTCTTTGGATCCTGCTTCATAGCCTCGATAGCGATTGCACGCTCGTGAGCAACAACCTCTGGTGCGCAATCAGCCTCGCTGATAGCGATAGGAGCCATTGCTGTAGCCTGCATAGCAATCGTACGAGCAACCTCCTCAGAGATAGCCTTGTTGAAACCTAGGATAGTACCCAACTTCTTGTTGAAGTGAACGTAAGATACACAGTAAGGAGCCTCGATGCGAGCATAGTATGCCAACTCAATCTTCTCACCTGTCTGACCCGACTTCTCAGTCATCATCTCCTCAACAGTAGCTCCCGACTCGCTCTTGCATGCCAACAACGCCTCAGCGTCTGCTGCATCACAAGCAACCGCAACATCCAAGATAGCATTTGCCGATGCAGAGTACTCTACATTCTGTGCTACGAAGTCTGTCTCGCAAGCCATACAAAGGATATATGCCTTAGTATCGATAATCTTAGTAACAACTACGCCCTCGGTTGCAGTGCGATCTGCACGCTTAGCAACGATCAACTTTCCACGCTCACGGATGATATCCTGAGCACGTGAGAAGTCTCCCTCTGCCTCAACCAATGCCTTCTTGCAATCCATCATACCCGCACCTGTCATCTTGCGGAGCTTCATTACATCTGCTGCTTTGATTTCCATTTTACCTTCTTTTTTTAATTTTAGTAATTCAATTACTCTGCAGCTGGAGTCTCGACCTCAGCCTCAACCTCTGCTACTGGCTCAACCTCAGCTACAACAGCCTCAGTCTCGACGATCTCAGCTACTGCTGCATCCTCGCTCTGAGCCTTAACTAGCTTCTTGATACGTGGCTTAGACTCCTTCTTTGGAGCTGCATCACCCGCTACCTCTGTTGACTCCTTATCTTTCTCTAGCTTGCGCTCCTCAAGACCCTCGGCGATAGCGCCGCACAATGCGTCAAGGATTACTGCGACTGACTTTGATGCGTCATCATTTGCGGGGATAACGTAATCAATGTTGGTTGGATCACAACAAGTATCTACCACAGCAAATACTGGAATATTCAATCGCTTAGCCTCTTTAACTGCATTTGACTCCTTCTGAACGTCAACTACAAAGATTGCAGCTGGCAGACGTGTAAGGTCGGCAATAGAACCAAGGTTCTTCTCCAACTTCGCACGCTGGCGAGAGATCTGCAACTTCTCACGCTTTGAAAAATTGTCGTAAGTACCGTCTGCATTCATCTTATCGATGGTTGACATCTTCTTAACGGCCTTGCGTATTGTAGGGAAGTTTGTAAGCATACCGCCTGCCCAACGCTCTGTTACATAAGGCATTGATACGGCTGCTACCTTCTCGGCAACTACCTCTTTTGCTTGTTTCTTGGTGGCTACGAATAGGATACGGCGACCGCTCTTAGCTATGCTCTTAAGCGCTGCTGCAGCCTCGTCGATCTTGATTACTGTCTTGTGAAGATCGATGATGTGAATACCATTCTTCTCCATGAAGATGTAGGGAGCCATTTTAGGGTTCCACTTACGCTTCAAGTGACCAAAATGTGATCCAGCCTCCAATAGTGTATTAAAATCTGTACGTGACATTTTAAATCTTTTTCTAAATAATTTTAACTCTCTTTTCATCAACACGCGGGTAGTGATTGCTCAATCCCATCATGTTTTCCGCAACTCAGGCAACATATTTGGTAATACCTATATAATAGATAGTCCAAATCGTTTGAAAACCCAAATTGTGCTTTGCCGAAAAATTGTCGGTGTTCTGCCTGCTTAAGCGATTAACGCTTGCTGAACTGGAACTTACGACGTGCTCCTGGCTGACCTGGCTTCTTACGCTCTACCTCACGTGGGTCACGTGTTAGGAATCCGCTCTTCTTCAAAGCTGGACGCAACTCTGCGTCGATCTCGCACAATGCACGAGCGATTCCCAAACGAGCTGCCTCTGCCTGACCCTTAATTCCGCCACCATCCAAATTGATAGTCACGTCATAAGCGCCCTCAGTACCTGTAACCAAAAATGGTTGCTTCACCTGATACTGCAAAATATCTAGGGGAAAATAGGTAGCAAGCTCTTTGCGGTTGATTGTAATAGTACCATTGCCTGCCTTCACGTATACGCGAGCCACAGCTGCCTTACGGCGTCCGACGGTGTTTACAACTTCCATTCTCTTCTTACTTAATCTCGTTTAACTTAATTACCTTTGGCTCCTGACCAGCGTGAGGATGCTCACTACCAGCATAGAGACGAAGGTTTCTCAACATCTGCTCGCCTAGACGAGTTTTGGGCAACATACCCTTGATTGCTTTCTCTAGCAAGAACGTAGGACGCTTTGCAAGATAGTCTGCAGGTGTAGCAAAACGCTGACCTCCAGGATACCCTGTGTGGCGAACATAGACCTTATCGGTCATCTTCTTACCAGTAAGCTTCACCTTGTCGGCATTGATGATGATGACATTGTCACCACAGTCGGTGTGCGGAGTGTAACTTGGCTTGTGCTTACCACGCAGAATCTTTGCAGCCTGCGACGCAAGACGACCAAGAACTGCATCCTCTGCATCGATAATCACCCACTCTTTGGTAACCATCGCATCATTTGCCGAGATAGTTTTGTAACTTAATGAATCCACTTCTCTTCTTGTTTACGGTTAATACTTAAATAATTGTAATCCAACTCCCGCTTCTCACGGGTGTGCAAAGTTAAGGATATTTTTTGGATAAAACAAAAAACTTTGTATTTATTTCGTCTCATCCCTATTTTTTAATAACTTTGTGGCGTGAAAAATGCCAAAAATATACTTTGCAAGCTCAATACAAGGCTTTTAGATGGAGCACCGAGTGACGTAGTAGAGAGGGCGTGCCAACAAAACGAGTGGTTTACACCCCCACAAATAACCGATGCTATAGAGGCTATACGAAAAACGATGCTCGACGGAGAGCTGCTCGACGAGTGGATGGGACGATACCCCGAACTACCCACCCACGATCCGCAGCGAATACTCATCGTCATGGCTGGCAACATCCCACTTGTTGGCATGTTCGACCTAGTGTGTGTGTTGATGGCAGGGCACCATGCGGTGGTCAAACCTTCGCACAAGGATCGGGTATTGATGGAGTGGATCATCGAGACTCTGCTCGATATTGATCCCTCCACACCTATTAATATATATAGCGGCAGCGAAGAGATAGATCGAGTCATAGCCACTGGAGGAGATGCAGCACTCGCGCACTTCCAAAATAGCTATGCCGACAAACCCACCCTTCTGCGAGGGGCGAGATACTCGGCAGCGCTCATAACCCACCGCACATCGCAGAGTGAGATGGGGCTATTGGCGGAGGATATATATAGCTACTCAGGGTTGGGGTGTCGCAATGTCTCGTTGCTCTTTGTGCCGCGCGACATGACACTGCCCGAGATCCCACACGACGCAATTTCGCCACACCCCAAATATATGAACAACTATCGACAGTGCCGCGCCATCTACACACTCAGCGCAGTCGAGTTCCACGATACAGGCATATCATGTTTAGTTGAGGGTGACCATTTCCCCACCTCGCCTAGCACCATCACCATCGTGCGCTACACGACCATCGAAGATGTTGAGCAGTGGCTCTTGGCACACGACAAAGAGGTGCAGTGCGTGGTGACCGACACACAAAAAACAGATCACCCACGCTGCGTGGCATTTGGCCATAGTCAATCGCCCACCCTCACCGACTATGCCGACGGGGTGGACACCATGGAATTTTTATCATAAACTTTTTCAAAGACAACATATGTTCAAGAGATTTAGCCGCCTTGTGATGCTCTCGCACACGATATTCGCACTCCCCTTTGCGCTCATTGGCTACACCTATGCGCTCGCCTCGACGGCGGCTCAATTCGATTGGTTAGTATTGGCAAAAGTTCTACTTTGCATGCTCTTTGCGCGCAACACAGCGATGGGGTTCAACCGTTGGGCAGATCGAGAGATCGATGCTGAGAACCCTCGCACGGCCGATCGCGAGATTCCAGCAGGACGCGTTTCGGCTCGCGCAGCGTTCACATTTGTGGTCGTCAATGCGCTACTCTTCGTCGCCACAACAGTGTCGATAAATATGTTGTGTGCACTGCTCTCGCCAGTCGCCTTGGCGGTGGTTATGGGGTATAGCTACTGCAAACGTTTCACCTCGTTTGCCCACTTAGTGTTGGGATTAGGGTTAGCAATAGCGCCTGTAGGGGCATATATTGCCGTGAGTGGCGAGTTCGCCCTCGTGCCATGTTTGTTGGCCTTGGTTGTTATGACTTGGTGCGGTGGATTCGATATTATATACGCCTTGCAGGATCGTGAATTCGACATCCAACGCGGCTTGCACTCCATCCCCACACGCTTCTCGGTGGGCGGAGCGTTGGCCATCAGTTCTATGCTGCACGTGGTGTCGGCCGTAGCCTTGGCGCTCTTTACGTGGCAGATGACAAATAGCGCTTGGTGGCGTTGGGTGGGTGTTGTGATCTTCGTAGCACTACTTATATTACAACATATTTTGGTCACCCCCACACGTCAACGCAACATCGGTATCGCCTTCGGCACGGTAAATGGTATAGCTAGTGTCGTTTTAGCTGCATTTATGATTGGTAGTATGGTTGTAAATCTGATATAAATTTGTACATTTGTGCAGTATAAGATAAAAACTTTAAAGTTATGATTAAAGCGGAGTATAAGCCATTTGTCGATGAGTTAATCGAGTTGTGTATCAAAGAGGATATTGGCGATGGCGACCACACATCATTGTGTTGTATCCCAGCCAAGGAGGTTGGAAAGATGCGCCTACTGTGCAAGCAGGAGGGTGTGATTGCAGGAATCGAGGTCGCAGAGTTGATCCTTAACCGCCTAGACCCAACCATGAAGTTTGAGCAGGTGCTCAACGATGGAGATCGCGTAAAATCGGGGGACGTGGCGTTCTACGTCTCGGGCAGCATGCAGAAGTTGCTTCAAGCCGAGCGCATACTATTGAATGTTATGCAGCGCATGAGTGGTGTGGCGACCGAGACTGCGCGCTATGTCAAGCAGTTAGAGGGGTTGCATACTCGTATTTTGGATACTCGCAAGACCACACCAGGCATGCGTGTGTTGGACAAGATGGCGGTGGTGATTGGTGGAGGATTTAACCATCGCATGGGTCTGTTCGATATGATCTTGCTCAAGGATAACCATATCGACTTTGCAGGCGGTGTTCGCAAGGCTGTCGAGGGTGCAAAGTCATATTTGGCAGCCAAAGGAAAGAGTATTCCTATCGAGTGCGAGGTGCGATCGTTGGCCGACATCGACGAGGTCTTTGCGGCAGGAGGAGTTGATCGTATTATGTTCGACAACTTCTCGCCTGCGCTTACGTGCGAGGCTATCGCCAAGGTGGGGGGACGTTGCGAGACGGAGTCGAGCGGAGGCATCAACTTCGACACCATGCGCGACTATGCCGAGTGCGGTGTTGACTTCATCTCTATCGGAGCGCTTACGCACCAGATCAAATCGCTCGATATGTCACTCAAAGCGATGGAGTAAGATTAACACACTCACGATGATAGAGTTTTCACCCATAACGATCTACGATAAGGAGCATATCGAGAGTTATACGAAACACAGTAAGATACGCAGTTGCGACCTCTCGTTTGCCAATATGTATTGTTGGCAGACTCTATTGCAGAGCGCATATGCTATTGTCGATGGCTATTTGTTGATTCGTTTTCGCATCTCGGGTGGCGACAAATTGGGATATATGTTACCCATGAGTGGGGATGGTGAGGTCGATTTTGGCCACATCATCCCCCTTTTGGCTCAGGATGCACATTCACACGGACAGCGGCTCCACATCATCGGACTCACACATGAGGGGGGCGAGAGGCTCAAAGACTCCTTTAGCTCGCAATTTGCACTCTTCAACGACCTCTCAAACGAGGATTACATCTATCTGCGCGAGAGTCTATGTTCGCTCAGCGGCAAGAAGTTGCAGCCCAAGCGCAACCATATAAATCAATTCCGCAAGCTATATCCACAATTTGAGTATCGGGAGTTAACCCCCGAGATGTTCGACGATTGCATGGTGTTGGATTGTCGTTGGCGCGCCACACATGGCACACATTGCGGTGGCGACACCCCCGAGCGTGAGGCTATGCAACGTGCATTCGACCACTTTGAGCAGTTGGGCATATGCGGTGGGGCGATATATATCGATGGGCAGATGGCAGCATTCACCTACGGATCGCCCATCAACGACGACACCTTTTGCATCCATGTCGAGAAGGGTGATAACCAGATCACGGGGTGCTACACAGCTATCAATCAGCTATTTGCACAGAGCCTGCCCGACACATACCGATATATCAATCGCGAGGAGGATATGGGCATCGAGGGTTTACGTCGCGCCAAGCAGTCGTACTACCCTGACCATAAGCAGGAGAAGCAGATAGCCATCCACCTGCACCACGACGAATTGGAGTGCAAAAAACTGTGGCAGAGCATCTTTGGCGACAGCGACGAATTTATCGACGAGTTTCTGATCCACCACTACTCCAACCACAATATGATACGCATGGCCGACCGTGACAACCGATATATGGCTATGTTGCACGCCATTCCATTCACCTCGGAACATGGCACGGTGGTCTATATCTATGCCGTGGCGACAGCGCCCGAACATCGTAAGAGGGGGTATGCTGCACAACTACTACAACTAGCCATAGAGCGTGCCCAAAAGAGCAGAGCAAAGGCCGTGGTGTTGATCCCCAGCAGTGATGACCTGCGTCGATACTATGCAAAACTAGGATTTTCGGATGGAGCAATGCTCACGTTCAAAGCCTACAACAACTTCGATTTTGGCGAGGAGAATCCCGAGGATAACCGCTCGATGATCTACCCTATCGAGGATGATTTTCCGCTCGAGATCGAGACGCTACACCTCACCAAATAGACTCTTGATATAGGCTATACGTTGTGGCGAAGGCGAGGGGGTATCTTGCAGTGGATAATCCAACCCCAAAGCCTCATACTTGGCCGCTCCCAGATCGTGATAGGGCAAAATCTCCACCCGCTCGACGACGGAATACTCCGCCACAAAGTCGCGAAGCTTGATCAACAACTCATCGTTGTCGGTATAACCAGCCACCACCACATGACGCACCCATGTAGCGATGCCACGCTGCTGCAACTCCTCCAAAAAACGTTTGGTCGCCGACAACTCTCCCGTGCGCGTTAGGGTGCGAAACTGATCGTCGTCGATTGATTTTATATCGAGCAACACCAGATCGGTCTGCGACAAAAGCCGCTCCACATCATCGTTCCACAGACACCCCGAAGTATCGAGTGCCGTATGAATCCCCTTGGCTCGACATAGTGCAAACAATTCGGCCGCCTCGCACGCTTGCATCAGAGGCTCGCCCCCTGACAGCGTCACCCCACCCTTGCGGATATAACTCCGATACTTCAATACCTCGGCAAATATCTCCTGCGGTGTAAGTTGCTTCACCCCTTGGGTCAAATCACCACGCCACGTATCGGGATTGTGGCAATATAAACAGCGCAGTGGACACCCCTGAGCAAACACTACAAAGCGCACCCCAGGGCCATCCACCGTGCCAAAACTCTCGAAAGAGTGTATATTCATATATCTGTTTATATACGATTATTAATAGTTCGCGAGATCACATCCAACTGCTGCTCGCGCGTCAGACGGATGAAATTCACCGCATATCCCGAGACACGTATCGTGAGCTGAGGATAGTTCTCGGGGTGCTCCATCGCATCCAACAACAACTCCTTGTCGAACACATTGACGTTGAGATGCTGCCCACCCTCGGGTGTAAAGTAACCATCCAACATCGAGACTAGGTTGTCGACCTGCGACTGTGAATCGCGCCCCAAAGCCGATGGCGAGATGGCAAAGGTATACGAAATACCATCGTGCGAGTCGTGGAAAGGCAACTTAGCGACCGATGCCAAGGCGGCCAATGCACCATTGGTATCGCGCCCATTCATCGGATTTGCTCCAGGTGCAAATGGCGTGCCACCCTTGCGACCACAAGGTGTTGAACCTGTCTTTTTGCCATAGACCACATTCGAGGTGATTGTCAAGATCGACTGCGTAGGTGTAGCATTACGGTAAGTCTCGTGCTGACGCAGGTAATCCATAAACTTCTCGGTGATCTCGACCGCCAAACGATCCGTAGAGTCGCAGTTGTTGCCAAATGGCACATACTCACCCTCGATCTCGAAATCGACCGCCAAACCACGATCGTCGCGAATGACACGCACTCGTGCATCGCGAATAGCGGCCAAAGAGTCGGCCACGATCGACAAACCTGCAATACCCGTGGCACGAATACGCTCGACATCGAGATCGTGTAGCGACATCTCATACGCCTCGTAATTATACTTATCGTGCATATAGTGAATGATTTTCAAAGCGTTGACATAGACCTTGGCCAACCAACGCATCATCTGCTCGAAACGAGGCATCACCTCGTCGATCGACAAATACTCCGCCGTAATGGGGCTAAAGCATGGGGCAACTTGCACACCACTCATCTCGTCACGACCGCCATTGATAGCATACAAAAGGCACTTAGCAAGATTTGCTCGCGCACCAAAGAGCTGCATCTGCTTACCTATCTTCATGGGCGATACGCAACACGCAATTCCATAGTCATCACCATAGTCGGGACGCATCAAATCATCATTCTCATACTGAATCGACGAAGTGTCGATCGAGACCTTAGCACAGTAGCTCTTCCACGCCTCAGGCGAGTTGGCCGACCACAACACCGTGAGGTTAGGCTCGGGAGCTGCCCCCAAATTGTATAGCGTATGAAGATAACGGAACGACGTGCGAGTGACCAACGTGCGACCATCTACACCCTGCCCCCCCAAACTCTCGGTCACCCACACCGGATCGCCAGAGAAGAGATCATTGTACTCGGGCGTGCGCAAGAAACGAATAATACGCAACTTGATGATAAACTGATCGATCAACTCCTGCGCCTGTTGCTCGGTGAGCACCCCTGCGGCAATATCTCGTTCGATATAGATATCCAAAAATGTCGATGTACGACCAATCGACATCGCCGCACCATCCTGATCCTTGGTGGCCGCCAAATAGGCCAAATAGACAAACTGAACCGCCTCGTGAGCCGTCGTCGCAGGCTTCGAGACATCGAAACCGTAGCTAGCACACATCTTGACAAATCGCTTCATCGCCTCGATCTGCTCGCTAATCTCCTCGCGCTGCTGGATAATATCTACTGTAATCTCTTGAATATCGAGACGCTGTTTCTGCTGCTGCTTATCGGCCAACAAGATGTCTGTTCCATAGAGCGCGACACGACGGTAATCACCTATAATACGACCACGCCCATAGGCATCGGGCAACCCCGTAATGATTGCCGAGCGACGTGCCGCCACCATCTCGTCGGTATATGCCGAGAATACCCCCTCGTTGTGGGTTTTACGATAGCGCGTAAAGATCTCACGGGTCACAGGATCTAGCTCATATCCATAAGCCTGCAACGCATTTTCGACCATACGCCAACCACCACGCGGATAGATTCCACGCTTGAGCGGAGCATCGGTCTGCAAACCCACGATCACCTCGTTCTCCTTGTCGATATATCCTGCGCCATAGGCATCGATAGATGATGGGATTTTGGTCTCGGCATCGTAGACACCCTTCTCGCGCTCGACCTTAAACAGCTCTGTCAATCGACTCCACACCTTGCGCGTAGGCTCCGACGACTCGGCCAAGAATCTCTCATCGCCCTCATATGGGGTGTAATTGGCTTGTATAAAGTTGCGAACATTGATCTGATCTCTCCAGTCGCCCCCATCAAAAGCGTCCCAAGCTGTGTTCTTAAATTTCATAGCAATATATCTGTTTTTCAATTCACATTTAAAGGTGCTACAAAGATATGGATAAATTTCTGATTTATAGCAAAAACCACAAACATTTCCCCCTGCGCTACCACTATCTCAACGAACTTCGCCCCCAAGAAATTGCACCCTCGAGGAGATTATATGTGGATATAGATACATGTAGGTATTGAATATTATCTATAAAATGCATACATTTGTAGCTTACGATTGGTTCAACAATTGTTGAACCTCAATATAAAACAGAAAAATCACACAATAATTTACGCCATGAACTATTTTAACGAGCTGCTCGAGATCCTCAACGATATGTCACCATATCTGATCTTGGGATTCTTGATCTCGGGGTTACTACATGTATATGTCCCCAAAACACTCTATTCACGATTTCTCCACCGCAAGGGGTTTAGATCCGTTCTCGGAGCGGCCATCCTCGGAATTCCACTCCCGCTGTGTTCGTGCGGAGTGATCCCTACGGCTATCTCATTGAAGAAAGAGGGGGCTTCGGATGGTGCGACGGTGGCCTTTTTGACGGGAACGCCTCAGACGGGTGTCGACTCAATACTCGCCACATATTCGCTACTCGGGCTTCCGTTTGCCATCACACGTCCAATTGCCGCCTTTTTTGTGGCGATATTTGGCGGAGTGTTGGTCGACAGATTCGGTGGCGGATCGGCCAAAAAGGTCGACTTCTCGAAGATGCAATTCGCACCTCAGAGCGCATCCCCAAAACCGAGTGGCGGATGT
Source organism: Rikenellaceae bacterium (assembly GCA_047174185.1). GTDB lineage: Bacteria > Bacteroidota > Bacteroidia > Bacteroidales > Rikenellaceae > Alistipes. The sequence continues at coordinate 41,380 of JBCQUH010000003.1, forward strand.
GGCTGCGGATGTTCACACGACGCAGAGGCTGCGAGGCCAAAACCCTCTCTGCGCGCGGCACTCAAGTATGGATATGTTGATATGATACTCGACTTCGGCAAGTGGCTCATGGTCGGATTGCTGGTCGCAGCGGCCATCACCGCATTTATTCCCGATAGTGTATTCGCGCTCTTCAAGGAGTACTACCTCCTCAACATCATACTCATATTGGCCGTCTCGGCACCGATGTATATCTGCGCTACGGGATCTATCCCGATCGCTCTATCGTTGATGCTCAAAGGGGTATCGCCAGGTGCGGCATTCGTACTTCTCATGGCTGGGCCAGCGACCAACTTCGCCTCGTTGATCATCCTACGCAAGGAGATCGGCATGCGCAAGACGTGGATCTACCTTGCATCGATAATCGTGGGGGCTATTTTGTGCGCATTGGTCATCGACTTTGTACTGCCCGAGACGTGGTTTAGCGCAGTGACAGATGAGGCTATGCACCACCACGCAGCCCACGATCACGACCATGCGGCATGTGGCCATGGCCCAGTATGGTGGCAGACGAGTTGCAGCGTACTCTTTTTGGCACTATTCGCCAACTCTCTTATACGCAAATGGGTTAAGGGTGACAAGGGGTGTTGTGGCCATGATCACAACTAAAATAGTGACATAAAAAGTCCACAAAATAGATTTAAAATTTGTTTGTATTTACGAAAAAAAATATTACCTTTGTAGAGATAAGGGCTAACTACACTTATCGGAGTTAACAAATGGGTCTGTAATAACGACCTCAACCTAGAGAGACAAGTAACATGACTTTTAACCACGAAACCTTTAAAGAGTTTTCAACATCACTTCAAAGTTCACGCTTCAACTGCGAGGGTAGCGACGTAGAGGAGGCGATGTATATGATACATACGACCGACAACAGAGCGCTATTCATGGATCAGCTACAGGGCATTGTCAATACATACTCCCATATTAGGTGGAGCGAGCCTCAGATGCTGCCTGTATTCATCCGAATATTTTTGAGCGACACAGCCAACCAAGGCGAACCCGTTGCAAAGGCCTTCTCGGGGGAGAGATGCCCTGTCTCAATCATCGAGCAACCACCATTGGGCGAGGGAAAGATTGCGATGTGGATCTATAGCCAGAAGGGAGTTGTGATAAGACATAAAGAGGGAAAGGGATTCTACTCGATGGAGCATAGCGACTACTGCCACCTATGGTCGGCCGATGTTGCCAATCCAGAGACCAAGGGTTCGAAGGCACAGACCATGGAGTTGTTGGACGACTACAGAAAGCTGATTGCTCAACACAAATGCACACTCTTTAGCGACACGATTAGAACATGGTTCTTTATCCAGAATGTAGATGTAAACTACGCTGGGATGGTCGTTGGACGTAACGACATATTTGACGAAGAGGGGCTAACCCCCGACAAACACTTCATATCGAGTACGGGAATCCAAGGGCGTGTGGCGAGCCACGACAGCTTTGTTATGATGGATGCCTATACGGTTGGAGGGTTAAAACCAGGTCAGATTCAATTCCTATACGCCCCCACACATCTCAACTCTACGGCTGAGTATGGCGTGCGATTTGAGCGTGGTACAGCGGTGCACTATGGCGACCGTTCGCACGTCTTTATCTCGGGTACAGCGAGCATCGACAACAAAGGCGAGGTGGTATATGTGGGCGAGATCGACAAGCAGACGCTTCGCATGTGGAAGAATGTCGAGATGTTGTTGGCCGAGGCGGATTGTGACTTTGGAGACATCGCACAGTTGATTGTCTATCTGCGCGACATATCGGATATGGATCTTGTGCGCGAAATGTTTGCCGAGCGATTCCCTCAGACCCCGACGGTCTTTGTATTGGCTCCCGTGTGTCGCCCTCAGTGGTTGATCGAGATGGAGTGTATCGCCATTCGCAAGAACAACAATCCAGAGTATGCTCCATACTAAAGAGTGTAAATATATAGTAACTGCACTATACATATCTATAATCACAATATTGATCGTTGCTAGCGTCATAGAGAGTATGACTAGCAGCGATTTTGTGATAAATAGCATATATCATTCGGTGTGGTTTATCGCCCTTTGGGGGGTGATGGCGGTGGCTACGGTGGCGGCTGTTCGCAGGTGGCGTATGTGGCGCAACGGCTCGTTGATGGTGTTACACCTCGCCTTTGTTGTGATATTGGCTGGGGCAGCGACCACCCTACTCTTTGGCCAGAGGGGGTATATTCATCTGCGCGAAGGTGAACAGACGGATCACTTCATAAGCAGTAGCGGTGGTCAAGAGCTGCAATTGCCATTTACTCTAAAGCTAGAGCGTTTTTGGACGGAGCACTATACGGGCACCAATTCGGTGTCGGATTATATCAGCTACGTGAGCTACAAAGATGGGGTGCGAGGTGAAATCTCGATGAACAAGATCCTCAAAATCGACAACTATCGCCTCTACCAAACATCGTATGACCACGACGAGAGGGGGACATATTTGACGGTGAGCTACGATCCGTGGGGCATCGGGATAACATATTGCGGATATATACTATTGGCCATTGCGATGTTGTGGTATCTCGGCTCATCGCGAGGTGAATTTATGAGATTGATGCGCCATCCGCTGCTGCGCAAGGGTGCAGCTGTGGTATTGGCCATTATATATATAGGAGGGACACAAGCCCAAACTCGTCCTACTCTTGCGCGCGAACAGGCCGACTCGATTGCAACCATAGCCATACGCTACAACGGCCGCATAGCACCCTTCAACACCATGGCTCACGAGCTGTTGGTCAAGATCTATGGCCGTGACGAATACAACGACTTGACGGCCGAGCAGGTGGTCGGAAGCTGGATCCTCTACCCCGAGGAGTGGCAATACGAACCGATCATCAAGGTGGAGAGCCGCGCACTGCGCCAAGCATTGAATATCGAGGGGCGCTACACATCGCTCTACAACCTATATGCCGAGGGGGATCGGCTCGAACAGCTGCGAGCAGAGCACAAAGAGGGCGAGACGCTCTCGAAGGAGTTGATGCAGCTGGAGGAGAGGGTGTCGCTTATGGCGATGGTGCGCAACGGCTCTCTGCACGAACCATACTATGGCTATGTCGATGAGCACAAGATCAAGGCCGAGGTGTTGTACAATCGTTACAATATCGTATCGAGCCTCTACAAGATCCATCTGGGGTTGGGCATATTGGCCTTTGCAGCCTTTGTCTATTCGCAGTTGCGACGCAAGAGGATTGCCCACATAAAGTCGCTGTTGGCCGTACAGGTGATCCACTCATTCTGCTTCGTCACCTTTATTCTTGCCCTGAGGTGGTACATCACGGGGCACATACCATTGAGCAATGGATACGAAACTCTTCTATCTATCGCATGGGCAATTATGGCCGTCTCGCTGCTCTTCTATCGTCGCTTCGACATTGTGCCTGCCGCAGCGCTGCTGCTCTCGGGCGTGGTGTTGATGGTGTGTAACCTGAGTGCCATCAATCCGCAGATCACCGCATTGATGCCTGCGCTATCGTCGGGGTGGTTGAGTATGCACGTATCGATAATAATGGTGGCATATACACTCTACACTTTTATATTCTTCGGTGGCTGCACGGCTCTGACGCTACACGCCTTTGGAGCCAATAGCGAGGAGATCGAAAAGTTGAAGATCATAAGTCAGATACTCCTCTACCCCGCCACCTTTATGCTGGCCGCAGGAATCTTCATCGGTGCCGTGTGGGCAAATGTATCGTGGGGGCGATATTGGGGTTGGGATCCTAAGGAGGTGTGGGCGATGATTACGATGATGATCTACGCCATTGCTCTGCACAAATCGCTCTTCAAGCGCCTCGACTCGCCCATCACGTTCCATATCTTTACGGTGGTTGCATTCCTGAGCGTTGTAATGACCTACTTCGGAGTCAACTATCTGTTGGGCGGACTCCACAGCTACGTCAATTAAGCGCCCCAAAACGAAGTGAGCGGATTGAGATTTGACCTCAATCCGCTCACGCTATATAATCGTAGCCTTAACTAAACGATCGCCTCGCCTCGCTGCTCCATCAACTCTACACCCAACTCCTTTAGCTTATACTTCTGGATCTTACCACTAGCCGTCATCGGGAATTCGTCGATAAAGAATATATACTTCGGAATCTTGTAGTGAGCGATCTTATCCTTGCAGAAGGCTATAATATCATCCTGCGTCAACGCCATACCCTCCTTGACCGTAACAAAAGCCGCCACCTGCTCACCATAACGAGGCGAAGGCAGACCCACAACCTCGATACCCTTGATCTGAGGGATGTTGTATAGATAATTCTCGATCTCACGAGGGTATATATTCTCGCCACCGCGAATAATCATCTCCTTGATACGACCCGTGATGTGGAAGTAACCATCCTCGTCCATCATACCCAAGTCGCCCGAGTGCAGGAATCCATCCTCGTCGACCACCTCGGCCGTAGCCTCGGGGTTGTTATAGTATCCACGCATCACATTCCAACCGCGGCAACACACCTCGCCCTGCTGACCTGCTGGCAGATGCTCGCCCGTCTCGTGGTCGATGATATGCACCTCGATACCTGGGAAACAACGCCCCACGGTCGTAGCGCGAACAGCTGTCGAATCGTCGACATTTGAACCTGTCATACCTGGTGAACTCTCGGTCAAACCATAGATCGAGATCACCGTACAGTGCATCTTCTCCATCACCGCATTCATCGTCTCGATCGGACACACAGCACCTGCCATGATACCAGTCCTCAACGACGTAAGGTCGAACTCCTCGAACTGAGGATGGTTCAACTCGGCAATAAACATTGTCGGCACACCATACAAGATCGTACAACGCTCCTTGTGGATCGACTCCAACACCATAAATGCATCGAAATCCTCCAACAACACCTTCGTCGCACCGTGAGTAATAACGGCACACAAAGCCAAAACGCAACCGAAACAGTGGAACATCGGCACACACACCAACAACTTGTCGTCGGCCGTATACTTCATCATTTCACCCGTCGCCTTACCATTATTCAAGATATTGTAGTGGGTAAGCAACACACCCTTAGGGAACCCTGTCGTACCCGATGTATACTGCATATTCACCACATCGTGACAACTAATCTCGCTCGACAAACTATGCAAAAACGAGTGATCAAGCTGCTTGCCGCTCTCAACCATCGCCTCCAAAGACAACATACCAGGGAACTTCACACACTCGCAATCGCCCTCGACCTGCTGGTCGTTGAACACAACCACATTGCGCAACTGAGGCAGACGCGACGTATGCAACTCACCGCTACCCTTCGTCTTAAGCTCGGGCACAATCTCATACATAATATCGACATAGCTGCTCGAGCGATACTCCTCGATCATACACATCGTATGGATATCGGCATTATTGAGGATATACTCCGCCTCGGCCACCTTATAATTAGTATTGACCGTCACCAATACCGCACCCAACTTCGCCGTAGCAAAAAAAACTGTGATCCAGTCGGGATGGTTATTTGCCCAGATACCCACTTTCGAGTCCTTCTGAACACCCAGCTGTGCAAACTTCACAGCCAAATTGTCTACGCGTTGATTAAACTCTGAATAGGTGTATCTCACACCTCTATATGGCGACACTAGAAACTCTTTATTGGGGGTCTCGACACTCCATTTTTCGAGTATCTGACCGAGGGTATAGTTTAATAACTCCATCTATTATATAATATTGTCAGGTTTTTTTCGTGGCAACAAATATAATTATTTTTTTCGATAAATATCACATTTTCAGATACAATTTGCACATGCTAACAATTTTTACAAAATTTTAATATAATTGAGTTGGAAATTGATGTCGTTCTTCGTACCTTTGTCCCTGAATAAGATAATGTGAAAAACACAAACGGTAGCCGATAGGCGGCTCCACACTAAGAAAATGGAAAAAAAAGAGACAACAAAATGTATCAAGAGAGTAGCTCTCGTGGCACATGACAACATGAAAAGTGATTTGGCAGAGTGGGTAGATTGGAACTCATCAACTCTTAGCTCTCACCCTCTAGTTTGTACTGGAACAACAGGTAAAATGGTAGAAAAGACAATCGTCAACCACCAGATAGATCTCAAACACAAATCGGGCGGAAAATCAGAGTACCCTCAGCTCGATATAACACTTCTGAAATCAGGCCCTCTAGGGGGTGATCAGCAGCTAGGATCGATGATCGCTGATGGTATGATCCACGCAGTAATCTTCTTCTGGGATCCAATGTCGGCACAACCACACGATGTGGATGTCAAGGCGTTGATGCGTTTGGCGACACTCTATAATGTACCGATGGCGGTGAACCGTTCGTCGGCCGACTATTTGATCTCGTCACCACTATTCACTACCGACGATTATGAGCCTGTAGTCAAGGATTACAAGTCATACATCGAGCGTGTATTGAAGTAGAACGCGGAGTGAGTTATGAGTTATGAGATATGAGTTATAAGTTGTAAGTTATAAATTATAAGTTATGTGTTGTGAGTTCCCGATCTTTTTAGGTCGGGGACTTTTTTATTCTGAGAATCACTGAGAATTTGCTGAGACACTCTGAGAATTTCTGAGGTTTGCTCATAACTTATAAAAAAAGCGGTTGACCCTAAAGAGTCAACCGCTAAAATTATAACCCGACTGGGATTACTCTGCTGTTGGGTTTACATCCAACAACTCAATATCGAAATACAAAGCCTCGTTTGGCCCGATAGCGCTTCCTGCACCCTGTGCACCGTAAGCCAACTCAGCTGGGATCCACAACGAGATGCGACCACCCTTACCTACAAGCTTCATACCCTCAGTCCATCCTGCGATAACACCATTCAATGGGAACTCGATTGGACGATCCTGATTGTAACCCTCTGGATCACGCATCTTCAACATCTCTAGCATCTCTGCCGATGTATCCTCAAAACGTGATGAATCAAAGACCTCATTGTTGCGAAGCAGACGACCTGTGTAGTTAACCTTCACTACGTCTGAATCATTTGTTGCAACTACCGAGTTGTCACCCTCCTTGTCGATACGATACATAAGACCAGACTCAGTCTTAACAACGCCTGGAAGCTTCTCAACCTCTGCTAGCTTCTCTAGAGACTGCTTCATCAACTCCGCTGGACGAACAACTGTAAAGTAGTTCTGAAGATACTCCATAACTGCCTCCTCGCTCATCACAGACTCATTGTTGTTAACGTCGCTCATTCCCTTATTGATCCAATATACCTGAAGTGGCAAATCCTCATTGCTAAGGTTTGTTCCCAAGTCGATTCCAAACGCAAACGAAACCTCGCTACGCTGAGCCTCGCTCTCAAACATATCTGCATCGGCAACCAACGCTGCACGTGCTGCCGCTACATCCTCGGCGCTAGTACCATTAGCCAACGCTACTGAGTCAGCTGCATTACGCTTCTCATCCACTAGCTCTGCACGAACTGGACGAGTCTCCATAAAGTAAGTCTGAAGAATTGTGATCGCCTCCTCGTGAGACATTCCATTGCTAGTAAGCGCTGCTGTCTCAACTCCCTCGGCCATATCAGAGAAGCTCAATGGCAAATCTGGCATCTGATACTTAATGCTTGAGGCGATGTTTGAACCCAATGCATAAGAGAGGGTATCCAACTTCGATGCATCACCCTTTACGATTCCACTCTGCTTAGCCTGCTGTTGGCTTGAACAAGAGCAGATAACGGCTGCACCCAATACTAGTGCTGTTACTACTACTTTTTTCATCTTTTTTTTAGATTGTTTTTGGTTTATTTAGTTTACTTTGTAATCATATCCATGCAAACCTAGCACAAATATAACTATATTATTTATGTTATCCAACTCTTTGACTCTTTTTTACACTTTTTTATTCTCGCCTATCACACCCTTCAAGAATTGCCCTGTGTAGCTCGCCTCGCACGTCGCAACATCCCATGGAGTACCACTCACAACCAACTCGCCACCACCTGCGCCACCCTCCGAACCAATATCTATGATATGATCGGCCATCTTCACCACCTCCAAGTTATGTTCGATAACGATCACCGTATTACCCCGATCGACCAACTTATTGAGAACCTCGATCAACTGGCGAACATCCTCGAAATGCAGACCCGTCGTCGGCTCATCCAAGATATACAACGTCCGACCCGTATCGCGCTTCGACAACTCCGACGACAACTTGATACGTTGCGACTCACCACCCGACAGCGTTGTGCAGGGCTGCCCCAAGGTCAGATAGCCTAACCCCACATCTTGAATAGCTCGCAACTTGTGGGCGATGTTGGGGATCGGCTCAAAGAACTCAACAGCCATATTGATAGTCATATCCAACAGATCACATATGCTCTTGCCCTTATACTTTATCTCCAACGTCTCGCGATTGTAACGCTTGCCACCGCAACTCTTACAACGAACATATATATCTGGCAAAAAGTTCATCTCGATGGTCTGGACACCTGCGCCGCGGCACGTCTCACAACGCCCACCCTTGACATTAAACGAAAAGCGACCAGCCTTGTAACCCCTCACTTGAGCCTCGGGGGTCATCTCAAACAGCTTGCGAATATCGCCAAAGACCCCTGTATAGGTCGCAGGGTTGCTGCGCGGCGTGTGGCCAATGGGTGACTGATCCACCACCACCAACTTGTCGATATGCTCAATGCCCTCAAGCGAATCATACTCCAACGGCTGACCATATGAACGATACAGCTCGCGACTCAAGATAGGCTTCAGAGTACCATTCACCAAAGACGATTTACCCGAGCCACTCACCCCCGTAACGCATATGAACTTACCCAACGGAAAGTCGACATCCACACCCTTAAGATTGTTACCTCGAGCGCCCCTCAACGACAACACCTCGCCACTACCCTCTCTCAAACGCTCGGGCATCTCGATCCGCCTGCGTCCCGATAGATAGTCGGCCGTGATGGAGTTCGAAGCCACCACCGCGTCGTAGCTACCTGCCGCCACTATCTCGCCACCGCGTCGACCAGCCAATGGCCCTACGTCGACTATAAAATCGGCCTCGCGCATCATCTCCTCGTCGTGTTCCACCACGATAACCGAGTTCTGAGCATCGCGCAGACCCTTCAAAGAGTTTATCAACCGTATATTATCTCGTTGATGAAGCCCAATGCTCGGTTCATCCAAAATATACAATACATTTACCAACTTCGAACCCACCTGTGTAGCCAATCGAATACGCTGCGACTCGCCACCCGACAGAGTTCGCGAGGCTCTATTCAGCGACAGATAGCCCAACCCTACATCGACCAAAAAGCCCAATCGCTCCTCGATCTCCTTCAAGATCTCCGAGGCGATAAACTGCTCCTTATCACTCATCAAGCCGCTCAATCCACCCACAACGCCATGCAACTGCTCGATCGACATGGCCGACAAATCGGCAATCGTATACTCCCCTATACGAAACTGCAACGACTCAGCACGCAATCTCGATCCACCACACACCGAACAGCAACGCTTCATCAAGAATTGATCGCGCCACTTCTCACCCTTTTTGCTATCGGGATCTATCGAACGTTCGATATAATCGGCCACACCCTCCCATGCCAACAGATGCACACCACTCGTCGAGGTAAACTCCGACATATCGATACGCAGAGCCTCGGCATCGCCATACAACACCGCGTTCAACGCCTCGGCACCAAAATCCGACAGTGCATCATCCAACGTAAAGCCGTGGTGACGACCCAACGTCTCCAACATCGCAAACAACATATTGTTGTGATACTTACCCAACGGCTCCACCCCACCCTCGCGAAGCGAACGGCTATCATCGGGGATTATACGCTTGAGGTCAAACACCGCCTCCTCGCCCAAACCCGAACACTTGGGACACGCCCCCTTGGGCGAATTAAACGAAAAGGTATGAGGTGCAGGCTCGGCAAAGGCCACACCTGTGGTTGGACACATCAGATGGCGCGAATAGAAGCGCGATGTATCGTCGTCATAATCATAGAGCGTGATTGTACCCTCGCCCTGCGACATCGCCTCGTGCAGCGATTTACGGATACGCTCTTCGTCGCCACTACGGATCGCCATGCGGTCGACAACCAGATCAATATCGTGTGATTTGTAGCGATCCAGCTTCATACCCGAGCTAAACTCCACCATCTCGCCATCGATACGCGCATAGAGATACCCCTTCTTGCGAAGTGTCTCAAACAGTTCGCGGTAGTGACCCTTGCGCCCCTTGATGATTGGTGCCATAAAGGCAACCTTGTGACCATCGTAACTTGTGAGAATCATCTCCAATATCTGATCGTCGCTATAGCGCACCATCAACTCACCACTCATGGGCGAATAGGCACGTGAAGCACGCGCATACAAGAGTCGCAGAAAATCGTTAATCTCGGTGACGGTACCAACCGTCGAACGTGGATTTTTGTTAGTCGTCTTTTGCTCGATAGCGACCACTGGGCTAAGTCCCGTAATCTTGTCGACATCGGGGCGCTCCATTGCCCCCACAAACTGACGGGCATAAGTAGAGAGGGTCTCCATATAACGACGCTGCCCCTCGGCATAGATCGTATCGAAGGCCAACGACGATTTACCAGAACCTGAAAGCCCCGTTATAACCACCAATTTCTGGCGTGGAATCTCAAGATCTATACTCTTTAGATTGTGGACTCGCGCCCCATGAATCTTTATGCTCTCCTCCATATATAATTTGCCAACGCAAATTTATCTATTTTATTACGTGTGACACGATTTACTTTCGCAATTGTTCGTCAAAATAGGCGATCGTACGTTGCAGACCAGCCTCCAGATCGACCGTCGGCTGCCATCCACCCAACACCTCCTTGGCCAACGATATATCGGGCTTGCGCTGCTTAGGGTCGTCGCTTGGCAGAGGCTCGAAGATCAACTTCGAACGCGAACCAACCAGCTCTATAACTCGACTCGCTAGCTCCAACATCGTAAACTCCCCAGGGTTACCAACATTCACTGGACCCGTAAAGTCGTCACGCGTAGCCATCATTCGAACCATCGCCTCGACCAAATCGTCGACATACTGAAAACTGCGCGTCTGCTCACCGCTGCCATAGATTGTAATATCCTCATCCTTAAGCGCCTGAACGATAAAATTCGACACCACACGACCATCGTTCATATTCATTCGAGGGCCATACGTGTTAAATATTCTAATGATCTTGACACGCACCCCATTTTGTCGATAGTAATCCATGCACAGCGTCTCGGCAGCACGCTTTCCCTCGTCGTAGCACGAGCGCAAACCTATCGGATTGACATTGCCCCAATACCCCTCCACCTGAGGGTGGATCGCAGGATCGCCATATACCTCACTCGTCGAGGCCTGCAACATCTTGGCCTTGGTCTCCTTGGCCAAACCCAACATATTCAACGTGCCATAGATCGAGGTTTTCATCGTCTTGATGGGGTTATATTGGTAGTGGATTGGCGAGGCTGGACATGCCAAATTGTAGATCTCGTCGACCTCGGCCGCATATGGCAACACAACATCGTGGCGCACCAACTCGAAGTTGGGATTACTCAACAAGTGGCGCACATTATCCTTCGAACCCGTGAAGTAGTTGTCCACACACACCACATCGTTGTTGTCGGCCAACAATCGCTCACATAGGTTTGAGCCGATAAATCCCGCTCCGCCAGTTACTAATACTCGTTTCATACCATTATCTAATTATCTAATTTTAGCTGCGCTCCAACGACTGCTTGATACGTTTAGGCATCAAAACCTCATAACAAAAACGTATCGTCAATAGAGCGTAAAACGCCACCCTCTCCTTCACACTCGACATCTGCCAACCGCTCATTATCGCCTCACGATAACGCATCTTCCGCTCTTTATCGAACCCTCCCATCTCGATCGACACAATGGCGTAGGTCAAGTAAAACTCCACTCGTTTGCGATAAAATGGCCAAATTTCCGCCCCGCGATGCCTATCTAAATTATCCTTATGATAGGCCGCCACATCGACCAACTGGTTGGCAAAACGCTCGGTAATACCGTTGCGCACCTTATAGACCGTCGAACCAACGCGCTCGAAGTAGAGATATGTAACGTCCGCGACAAATCGACACGATGGATTGGCGAAGATAACCTTCGTCGTAAAGATATTATCCTCGTTGAGTTGGTTGGGCACACACTTAATATCGTTGTCGCGGATAAACGAGAGTCTGTACAGTTTATTCCACATCTGCGTATGGAGCTTGGCCATACCATAATTATTACGATACTGGTTCATCGCCATCTCACCCTCGCCCTCGATCACACAATCGGCATATTTACGCTCGAAAAGCGTATTATTATCCATATCCAAGTAGCGATATCCTCCAACGACTATGTCGACAGGTCGCTCCATCATCTTGCCATAGAACAGCTCGATACAGTCGGGTGTGATCTCGTCATCACTATCCATAAAGTAGATATACTCACCACTCGCGGCAGCGATTGCGGAGTTCTTCGTAGCCCCCGTACCTTGGTTGACACCATGGTCGATGATCCGCACATCCCCTCCCCTAGGGTGGGTTGCCATCACCTCGCGCACCACATCCATACTACGATCCGACCCTTTATCGTCGACCACGATAAACTCGATACTCTCGAAGGTCTGATTTAATGCCGAGAGCAACGCTCGTTCTACATACTGCTCGACGTTGTAGACTGGCATTGCCACTGTTATCTTATACTTTTGCATCTAGACTATCCATAAATTTCACACAACACGCCTCTCACCCATCTCACACCACTCGCCCCCTATCCTCTGCGCATGTTGCTACACAAAGGTATAAATTTAATATTAATTTACCAAATAATCGCAAACTCCTTGCGACTACACCCCAAGATCCATGCGAAGAGTCGACACCGCCTGCTCCACAGTGGCGCTGCTGGCCAACAACTTCACAAAGTGGCTACCCACAATTGCACCACACGACGAGGCGCATGCCGCCTTGAAGGTCTCGCTATTCGAGACTCCGAAACCGATCATGCAAGGGTTCTTCAGACCCATCGCCGCAACTCGCTCGAAGTAGTTATCCGTCGCCCCAGCAAACGATCCTCGCGCACCAGTAGTACCAGCCGTTGAGACCATATAGATGAAGCCCGACGATGCTTCGTCGATCTGACGAATACGCTCCTCGGAGGTCTCGGGCGAGATAAACATCACAACGCGCAGGTCATACTGCTCGGCCAAAGCCCTATAATCACTCTCATACTCACGGAATGGCAGGTCGGGGATGATAACACCATCGACACCCACTCGTTTGCAGTCGATGCAGAATTGCTCAAATCCATAATGCATAATGGGGTTCAAGTAACCCATCAAAATCACAGGGATTGTAATATCTGCTCGCATCTGCTCGATCTGCGAAAACAACAACTTGAGCGACATGCCGTTGCTCAACGACTGAGTGGCCGCCTGCTGGATAACCACTCCATCGGCCATCGGATCCGAAAATGGGATACCCAACTCGACCATATCGACACCCTGCGACTGCAACTCGCGCAAAACAGGCATCGTATCCTCCAACGTAGGGTAACCTGCTGGATAGTAGACTGAGAGTATATCTCGACTCTTTATCTCAAAAAGTTTATCTATTCTATTCATAACTATAATTATTTTAATCTCTTTATAAATTGCTCTAATCGCGCAACATCCTTCATAGCTGGCGACAACTCAAAACGACTATTGAGATCGACCCCCACAAACGATGCATGTCGCAACCCACAAATATCGGCCACCATCGTCTCGTCGACTCCACCGCTCAACAGAAACGGAGTGTCACCCCGATATTCATCCAACACCCCCCAATCGAAACTCACCCCCGAGCCGCCATACCCCACACACTTGGTATCGAAGAGCAGCCAATCCACATGGCCATCGTAGAGTGCAGCACACACAACATCCTCGGCCGCGGCCACCGAAATAGCCTTAACGACCTCGACTCCTGCCCCTCGCAACTGCTCGCACTGCGCCACAGGCTCTGCACCGTGCAGCTGCACCACATCCAACGAATGGCGCTCCACACGCTCCAAAATCTCCTCCACCGAGGCGTTGACAAAGACCCCGACTCGCTTAACGCCATTGGGGGTCATCGGCACACTATCGCCCACATATCGCGACGATGGAGCATAGAATATAAAACCCATCATCGTGGGGTGTAGAGCCGCCACATCTGCCACATTTTGCGCCTCGCGCATTCCACACACCTTGACTATCATAGCTCTCCAATGAGTTGACACAACGCCTGCGGAGGGTTGTCGCTCTTCATAAATGTCTCGCCTATCAAGAAGCCTCCAAAGCCCACGCCACTCAACTCCCTAATGGTTGCCGCAGAGTCGATACCGCTCTCGGACACCAACACCAAATCGCTACCGCGCTCACGCATCTGCTCGGCCAACCGAAACGACGTAGCAACATTGGTCACGAACGACCCTAGGTTACGATTATTGACACCCAACATATCGACAAACTCATTGAGATGCGACAACTCGTCGGCCGTATGAATCTCCAACAACACCTCCAAATCGACACTATGCGCCACCTCGGCCAAGTGCCTACACTCCTCCGTACTCAAACAGGCAGCGATCAACAGCACGGCATCTGCTCCCGCCACACGCGCCTCGAAGATCTGTCGCTCATCTATTATAAACTCCTTGCGCAGCAGCGGCAGATCGTCGCCTGCCACCTCGCGCGCAGCACGCAGATCGGACAACGACCCACCGAAGAACTCTTCGTTGGTCAAGACCGAACAGGCCGCAGCTCCCACCTCGCGATAACCCGACACCACAACCTGCGGCTCGGCCGACTGGTTGATCCAACCCTTCGAGGGGCTACGTCGCTTGAACTCGGCAATAATACCACCACTCACACACTCTCTTATCGAGCGTTGCATCGAGATTGTCGCACGCGACGCAGCACGTGCCTGCGCCTCTATGTCGCCAAAATCATACGTCGCCAACTCAGCACGTTTGTGCTCTACTATCTTAAAAAGTACATCCTGCATAACACCTACGAATTAATCTCGACAAATCGTTTGAAACACGCCTTCGCCCTACCACTTAGGATCGTCTCACGAGCGATGGCCACACACTCCTCGATACTCTTCGTAGGCTCCATCACATTGATTGCAAAGGCGGCATTGGCCACCACACAGCTCTGCTGCTCGACACTCGATGTGCCATCCAACACAGCGTCGAAGATGGCCGCAGCACTCTCGATCGTACCTCCCGAGTGCAGTGCCGACTGCTCCGCACGCCCAAAGCCCAACGACTCGGGGGTGTAGATCTGCTCGCCACCCCTCGTGCACACCTTAAATGAGTCGGTGAGCGAGATCTCGTCATACCCATCCAACGAGTGAACCACCGCAAAGTTAGCATCGCTATCCTGCAACATATAGCAATACATTCGCTGCATCGCCAAATTATAGACTCCCAACAGCTGGTTGCGAGGCTCAGCTGGGTTGATCAATGGCCCTAGCATGTTGAAGAACGACCTAACACCCAAATTGCGTCGCACACCAACCACCGCCTTCATCGCCGAGTTAAACATTGCCGCATGCAGATAGGTGAAATTACACTCGTCCAACGACCTACGCAGCGTATCTTGATCCGATGTAAACTTCACACCATGCGCCTCCATAACGTTGCTTGCGCCACTCGTCGACGACGAACCATAGTTACCATGTTTGACCACCTTATAACCTGCGGCCGCCACCACGATCGACGAACAGCTACTCACGTTGAAGGTATCCTTCTCGTCACCACCCGTACCCACAATATCTATATAGTCATGCGTACCAAAGTCAATCGGTTTGCGAAACTCCAACAACGCAGTGCGAAACCCCGACAGCTCCTCCAACGAGATACTGCGCATAAGGTAGACCGTCATCAATGAGGCGATCTGTGCATCGTTATACTCGCCATTGGCAATACCTCGAAACAACTCACTAGCCTCGCCCACGCTCAAACTCTTATACTCAAATAGTTTATTTAATATTGCTCTCATAATCTCTAAATCTTTAACCAGTTCTCAATTATCTGCTCTCCCACGGGGGTCAACACCGACTCGGGGTGAAACTGCACACCTCGCACATCGTAGTCGCGATGACGCAACGCCATGATACGCCCCTTTTGGCAATCGAGTGCCGTCACCACCAATTCATCGGGAAGCCCCTCCTCAGAGACACACCACGAGTGGTAACGACCAGCCATAAAACACGTGTTGAGACCCTCGAACAGCGGATCCTCGGCCACAACCTCCACCTCGCTTGCGATACCATGATAGACATCGCTCATATTCTCTAACTGCGCACCATAAACCTCGCCAATCGCCTGCTCTCCCAGGCACACCCCCAACATACTCTTCGAGGAGCCATACTCGCGGATCACATCACACAAAATACCAGCCTCGCTCGGGATTCCAGGCCCTGGCGACAATATAATCTTATCATACTCCCCCACCTCGGCCAAGGTGATCTTGTCGTTGCGAAAGACATCCACCGCATAACCCAACTTCTCCACCGCATGCACTATGTTGTAGACAAACGAGTCGTAATTATCTAGTAATAGTATTGGTTTCATCTCCTTCATTATTTTATATCCTCACGAATGGCCTTCGATAGCGCACCCAACTTATTATTCGTCTCCTGCAACTCGCGCTCTGGGTTGCTCATCGCCACAATTCCAGCCCCTGCTTGGAACTCCAACTGACCGTTGCGGCTCACGAACGTGCGGATCGTAATGGCATGGTTGATCGAGCCATCGAAGCCGATATAACCAATCGCGCCACCATAGATACCACGATTATGCGGCTCGATGTCGTTGATCAGCTGCATAGCACGCACCTTGGGCGAGCCGCTCAAAGTACCTGCTGGAAAGGTGTCGACAAAGGTCTTGATCGGTGTGCGATCAGGCTTGATATCGCCCGAGACGCGCGACACCAAGTGTATCACGTGCGAATAGTACTGCGTCTGCTTATAGAAATCCACCTCGACATTTGTTGCATTTCGGCTCAAATCGTTACGCGCCAAATCGACCAACATCACATGCTCCGCACCCTCCTTGGGGTCGACAAACAGTGCATCAGCACGACGCTTATCCTCGGCCATATCGCCCGTGCGAAAGGCCGTTCCAGCGATTGGGTCGATCGTCGCACGACCACCCTCCACCTTGCAATGGGTCTCGGGTGACGAACCAAAGATTCGCAAACTACCCAGATCGAAGTAGAACAAATAGGGCGAGGGGTTGATACTCCTCAACTTGCGATATACCGCAAAATCATCACCCGTAAATTTCTGCACAAATCGACGACTCAACACAATCTGAAACACATCGCCACGCAGACAGTGGCGCACTCCTTGACGCACCATCTCGCGATAATCCTCATCCTCGATAGGCGATGTAACCTCGCCAACACGCGCAAAACCGTAGGTTGCGAAGTTACGCGAATTGATCGCCGCGATAACCGTCTCGCTCTGACTCGTCTCGCCCTCGCCCACCAACTCTCGCAGCGTGAGCGTATGGTTGAAATGGTTAAACTCCAACGAGTAGCGGAATAGGAAGTACAACACATCGGCCGCGTCATTCTCCTTAGGCGAGTTGGCCTCCACCTCGATCGACTCCATATACTTCACCGAGTCGTAGGCCGTGTAGCCATACAACCCATAGCTACCGTCGACCCCAAAGCGCGACATGAAATTCTCGATCACCTCGGCCACACCATACTCCTCGCTCACCTGCTGCTCGATCTTCTCGCCATCGGGCATACTCATCAACACCTCGCCATTGCGAATAGCCACCGATGCAATGGGCGCAAGAGCGATGAACGAACATGAATTCTCGCCCGAATGATAATCCGAACTCTCCAACAATGCCGACTGCTCCGACAGATCACGCAACTTCAAATACAGGCTCACGGGCGTATGCAGATCGCCTGCGAACTCCGTAGAGTGTATATCATATTTAAACCTCTCCATCGCTCTATCCTTTATAGTTATCAAACTCCTTGACATAAGTATCCATATCCTTGTCACCACGTCCCGAGAGGGTCACCACCACCACCTCGTCGGGCTTAAATGTCATCTTGGGCAGTGCACCCAGTGCATGCGCACTCTCCAACGCAGGGATAATACCCTCCAAACGTGTCAACTCAAAGACCCCATCCAACGCCTCGCGGTCGGTTGTCGAGAATATCTCGGCACGCCCCACAGTCGCCAAATGCGCATGCAGAGGGCCAACGCCTGGATAGTCCAGACCTGCCGAGATCGAGTATGGCTCTATGATCTGGCCATCCTCGTCCTGCATCAACAGCGTGCGCGAACCGTGAATGATACCACGACTACCCAACACCATCGTAGCTGCCGAGTGGTCGGTCTCGACACCCAAACCAGCCGCCTCCACCAAGTTCAACACCACACGATCATCGTCCAAATAGTGATATATGGCACCTGCAGCATTGCTTCCGCCACCGATGCAGGCCACCAAACGGTCGGGATAGTCGCGCCCCTCGTGCTCCATAAGCTGTGCTTTGATCTCGGCACTGATGACCGATTGCAACCTCGCCACCATATCGGGATATGGGTGAGGCCCAACGACCGAGCCGATGATATAAAATGTATCCGAAGGGTTAGAGCACCAACAACGAATAGCATCATTCGTAGCATCCTTCAAGGTCATATTACCCGATGTCACAGGCACCACCGTTGCCCCCAACATCTCCATCTTCTTGACGTTTGGCATCTGTCGCTCGACATCTGTCTTGCCCATAAACACCACGCACTCCATCCCCATCAGCGCACATACCGTAGCCGTAGCCACACCATGCTGCCCTGCACCCGTCTCGGCAATGATCTTGCGCTTGCCCATCTTTTGGGCGATTAGTATCTGCCCCACGGTATTGTTGATTTTGTGTGCTCCTGTGTGATTCAGATCCTCGCGTTTGAGGTAGATCTTAGCTCCATACTTCGCGCTCAATCTCTTGGCGAAGTAGAGCGGTGATGGTCGTCCCACATAGTCACGCAGCAGCAAGTTATACTCTGCCTGAAACTCTGCGCTCTCGATTATGGGCAGATAGCTCGTTTTGAGATCTTCGACTGCGGCATGCAAGATTTCGGGGATGAAAGCTCCGCCAAATTCGCCATAGTAGCCCTCGTTGTTGACATTGAAATTATTGCTCATATTTTATTTGTTAGATTTTAAACTCTTCTTAATTTAAAAAAAAATCTAAGATTCAAAAAAGCCCATCGCAAGTGCGATGGGCTTCGATATATTATTGTACTCTTTTTCTCTCAATAATAGATGTGACCATTCAACTTACGCGATTCAAGATCTGCAAGCTACGCCACCACCATGTATTGTTAATCACTGTCATACCACTCAAAATGTTTCCAAATGCAAACTTATAATAAAATTTCTTACCAACCAAATTTTTCATCAAAAAAGTGCACCCCCTCCACACAAAAAGCGCGTCACTCCGAGATCTCCACACCCATCATCTCCCTGCTGTCACGCCCTGCTGCCATTGCGGACTTAATCTATTGCTGTCCGATAAAACCTTTCAAATAAAAAAATCAAGGGTTGGTTTCCAAAATTTGGAAAACCAACCCTTTTTGGCTATTTTTCGGTTCCCACACCTTGAAAAAGCCTATGGACAAATATACAACTTTTATCGGACAGCCGATCTTTTTACAGCTAATAAAATACATCCCTCGACACATTATTCGCAAAATCGAGCGGAAACAGCAAACAAATCGCTATATAAAGAAGTTTAATGGGTATAATCACCTTGTCACCCTTCTCTTTAGTCTCTTTGCACGGTGCGATTCACTACGAGAAATAAGTTCTGGGATGCTCTCTCAGGCAAATCGACTCTCTCATTTGGGCATTACCTATATCGCACGTCGCAGCACTCTCTCCGACGCTAACAAGCGTCGCGACAGTGCATTCTTTGCCGAGCTATATTACGCCCTGAGGAACCAATACGCCGATTTTTTATCGGACAGCCGATCAATCAAGCGGTCAAAATACAAGCTAAACATCATCGATTCTACTACCATTACCCTCTTTAAAGAGATCTTAAAGGGTACGGGGCAATCACCCAAAGGAGGCAGACGAAAAGGTGGTATAAAAGTACATACGCTAATCGATTCGGATAGCTGTCTGCCCAATCTAGCTGTTATGACCGCCGCGGCAGAGAATGATGTCGATTTCTTTGATAAGATAAAGGCGCTAAAACTCTTAAAAGGCTCATTTCTGGTCTTTGACAAAGGATATATTAACTATGCCAACTATGAAGATCTAACCGCTCAGGGGATTACCTATGTCACAAAACGGATCAATAGAGCTAAGTTTAAACTCATCGAGGAGCGTCCAGGGAATGTAGAGTCCCCACTTATAGTTTGCGATCAAGTTGTTGAGTTTTCAAAGAAGGCAGACTACGTTAAGGGCACGCCAAAGATTAAACACAAAGCGAGATGTATCGTCTACAAAGCCTCTGAGGAGGCTGAAGAGCTGATATTTCAGACAAATAATTTCACTATACCAGCGATGGATGTTGTCGAGATATATCATCGCAGATGGAAAATCGAGACCCTTTTCAAGCAGCTTAAGCAGAATTTCGAGTTGAAATATTTTCTGGGCGACAATGTTAACGCCATCGAGAGCCAGATATGGGTAGTTTTGATTGCAAATTTACTCATTAGCATCGTTAAGAAGCAGATAAAGAGAAAATGCAGCTTTACGGGGGTGGTATCTCTGTTGCGTATTCACATTATGAATTACGTTTCGATGATCGATCTGTTGGAGAATCCCGATCGGGCGTGGATCGAACTGAACAGGAGACAGAATATAAAGCAAAACCTACTATTATTTTCGCCCTAAATTGAAATAGGGGGGGGCTTGATTTTTTTTGCTGCACAAAAAAGTGCCAGAGAAATACCTCTGGCACCGAATTGTTATGGGCTGTTTGTTTTTATCGGACAGCAATAGACTTGATCCGCAATGACGGACGGTGTCTTTTTTTGCTAACAAGCCGACCTATTCATCAGCCTCGGGGTCGTAATCAAACTCGTCCATCAACATGTCGATCTGGCGACGATCGCGTTTGGTGGGACGACCTGTTCCGCGATCGCGTGTGACGAATATCGTCTCGCGAGGGGCGGTGAGCTTGTCGAGTTCGGATTGTGGGGTGATGTTGCGCAGGTATAGCGCGACGTTTTTGGCTGGCTGGCGGTTCGAGACCAGATCGACCACCTCGTAGCTATAGGTGAGCATGGTGGCCTTGATGGTGAGCTTGTCGCCAATCTTCACCTCGCGCGAGGGTTTGCAGTAGGCACCATTGACCAACACACGGTTGGCACGTATGGCATCGGCCGCCACGCTGCGCGTCTTGTAGATTCGCACCGACCACAGGTATTTGTCCAATCTAATATCTTGCATATCGCTCTCTTTGGGGCAAAGGTACTCTTTTTTTGGGGAAATGTAGCTATTCTTCGACAAATCTTGCTATCTTTGTGGGTTGAACTAAATTGCAAGAGGGTATGGGATTTTTTGATCTTTTCAAACGTAATAATCGCGACGCGCAGAGGGCGGAGGAGAGCACGGCACAGGTCGAGAGTGTCGAGAACAAGGAGCTAGAGCAGGGGTTGGCAAAGACCAAATCGGGGCTGTTCGATAAGTTGAAGCGTGTGGTTGTTGGCCGCTCGGTGGTCGATGCCGATCTGTTGGACGACCTCGAGGAGGTGTTGATAACCTCGGATGTGGGGGTCGAGACGACGGTGAAGATTATTCGCAGCATCGAGGAGCGTGTGGCACGCGATAAATATGTGAGTAGCGATGAGTTGAACTCTATCTTGCGCAATGAGATCGCCAAGTTGATGGAGCAGGCGAGCGCTACGGCCGAGAATTTCGGTATCGAGGTGACACCAGGTGTGCCATACGTGGTGATGGTGGTGGGTGTCAACGGAGTGGGCAAGACCACGACGATTGGTAAGTTGGCGGCAAAACTCACGGCTCAAGGGCGCAAGGTCTATATCGGTGCGGCCGATACGTTTCGTGCCGCTGCCATCGACCAGTTGGGTGTGTGGGCAGAGCGTGCTGGGGCGACGATGGTGCATCAGAAGATGGGTTCCGACCCTGCATCGGTAGCCTACGATACGATCAGTTCGGCGGTGGCTAATGGTGCCGATGTGGTATTGATCGACACGGCAGGTCGTCTACACAACAAGGTGGGGTTGATGAATGAGTTGTCGAAGATCCGCAACGTAATGGCGAAGGTGATCCCCGATGCACCCCACGAGGTGATGTTGGTGTTGGATGGCTCGACGGGTCAGAATGCCTTTGAGCAGGCGAAGCAGTTTACGCAGGCCACGCAGGTGACATCGCTCACGGTGACCAAGTTGGATGGCTCGGCCAAAGGTGGTGTGATAATCGGCATCAGTGACCAATTCCACATCCCCGTGCGATATATCGGTGTGGGCGAGGGGGTCGACCAGTTGCAGATGTTTGAGCGCGACAGATTTGTGGCGGCGTTGTTTGGCGAGGATAAATAGGGCGGAGGATGCAGAGGAGACGAATAAATATAATTACGCTGGGGTGTTCGAAGAATCGTGTCGATTCGGAGCATCTGATGGCGCAGATGGTGGCCGCAGGCTACGATATAGAGTTTGATAGCGACGAGTTCGGAGCCGAGGTGGTTGTGATCAACACGTGTGGTTTTATTGGCGACGCTAAGCAGGAGTCGATCGACATGATCCTCGCGGCGGTCGAGGCCAAGGAGGATGGGTTGATCGAGGAGCTGTATGTGGTGGGATGCCTGTCGCAGAGATATGCCGACGAGCTACGCGCTGAGATCCCCGATGTCGACCAATACTTCGGAGCGAGAGGCTGGGAAGAGCTAGTAGAGAGGTTGGGCGGCGAGCACAAGGTGGAGTTGGAGTGTGAGCGCGAGATCTCGACACCCTCACATTATGCCTATCTCAAGATCTCGGAGGGGTGTAATTGGAGGTGTGGATACTGCGCCATTCCGTTGATTCGTGGTCGCCACATCTCGGTGCCGATGGAGCAGTTGGTGGCCGAGGCGCGAGGGTTGGCCAAAAAGGGGGTGAGAGAGTTGATCGTGGTGGCGCAGGATACAACATATTATGGTGTGGATCTATATGGCGAGCGTCGATTGGCCGAGTTGCTGGAGGCTCTGTGTCGCATCGAGGGCGTGGAGTGGGTGCGATTGCACTACGCCTACCCGACCGATTTTCCGCGTGATGTGATCGAGGTGATGGCGCGCGAACCTAAGATCTGCAAATACCTAGATATACCATTTCAACACATTAGCGACGGCCAACTCACGGCCATGAAGCGTCGCCACACCAAGGCCGAGGCGATGGCGTTGATCGCGCAGCTGCGCGAGGCGATGCCCACGATGGCCATCCGCACTACGCTGTTGGTGGGCTACCCAGGCGAGAGCGAGGCGGATTTCGAGGAGCTGAAGCAGTTTGTCGAAGAGGTGCAGTTTGAGCGGTTGGGCGTTTTTGCCTACTGCGAGGAGGAGGGGACATACTCGGCAACGTTGGAGGATGATGTGAGCGAGGAGGTGAAGCAGCCGCGCGTGGAGCAGATCATGATGTTGCAGAGCGAGGTGTCGCTACAACATAATCTGGCGCGTGTGGGTGAGCAGCAGCGCGTGGTTATCGATTCGCTGGAGGGTGACTACTATATCGCCCGTTCGCAGTACGACTCGCCAGAGGTCGACCAAGAGATAATGATCGACGCACGCGATGTGCAGCTGCACATCGGGGCGTTCTACGAGGTTGAGGTGACGCAGGCCGAAGAGTATGATTTATATGCTCATTTAGCCCAATAACACATTAATACCCCCACAAGTTTGTCATTTTGATTTTTTTTACTACCTTTGAGTAAATATTGTTGAATAAAGTGAGGTATGGACTCTACAAATAGTAATATTTCGCACAGCAGCGTCGTTAACACTCTTGACACCCATGTCGAGCGATTGATCGCAGACCACTTGCGACTCTCGCAGCTGGTCAAAGAGTTACGCGACAGGTGCGACTCGCTAAAGGCGGAGTCTCGGGGGCAGCAGCAGCGGATTCAACACCTACAACACGAGTTGGCACAGAGCAATCTGGCGGCAGCGATGGTTGGAGCAGGAACAGAGGAGGATAGCCGCAGGGCAAAGGCCTATATCAACCGTCTAATGCGGGAGGTTGATACATGCATAACACTCCTCTCAACCACAGGAGGTGATGGGGAGTGATTAATGATTAACGGGTTAATGATTAATGGTGGTGTGGGTTAATTAAATGAATGGGACAAAATAGCGAGCGGCAATGGACAAAGAGGAGATAAGGATAGTCATAGCTAGCAAGAGCTACACGCTCAAAGTCGATAGCGCCAAGCGAGAGTTGTATCACTTGGCCGAGAGGCGCGCCAACGCTGCAATTGTGAAGTTCGAGAAACAAAATGTCACAACGCAAGATGCAATAGCCTTGGTGGCCTTTAACTTCGCGGTGACAAACATTAAAATGAGGCAGCAGAGCGAGGTGGATGACGCTGAGCTTCAGGCCATAAAACAGATCGACGAGCGTGTGGAGAGCTATCTCAACGACATCGCGATCGAGAGATAGCCAGATGTGTGGCACAATATGTGCCTCGATTGCAACGCGCAACAACGCGCAATATAGATAGAGATTGAGTCGTAAGAGGTAAGCTCAAACAGGTTCTTTAGACATACAAAAGTTGAAAAATCTACCCGCATAGATTCCTTAAGCTTTGCGAAACTGAACATTAATTATATTGGAGACAAGCTCTCAATAATCAAAATCAGGCCTTAACCCCTCGGGGTGTGTGCTTCGGCGCACCGTTGGACGATTGCGATCTTTGGCACCTCCACACATGACAAGTTTGCAGCTTCGTCAAACTAGAGAAAGGATTCTGTGTGGGTTTTCTTATGCATATTAACTAAAACATTTTATATCAAATAAATAACTAGAGGTAACAACAAATATGGAAATAGCAATCATTATAGCCATTGCGGCTATAACAGCCCTAGCAGTGGGCTTTGCAACCTATGCGATGGTCAAGAACCGCGCTCAAGCGTTGCTCAAAAAGGCCGAGGCCGAGGCCGAAATTATAAAGAAGGAGCGTGCGCTTCAGGCCAAAGAGAAGTTCATGAAGCTCAAAAGCGAGCACGACCGTTCGATAAACGAGCGCAATCAGAAGATGGCGCAGAGTGAGCATCGCGTGAAGCAGATGGAGAGTAACATCACCAATCAGCAGCGCGACCTAGAGAATAAGATTAAGGAGAGTGATCGATTGAGCGAGCAGTTTAAACAGAAGATCGCAAAGATCGACGAGCGTAAGGCGGCAGTCGAGAAGTTGTTCGAGGAGCAGAACGTGAGGTTGGAGCAGATCTCGGGCATGAGTGCCGACGATGCACGTAACTCGTTGATCGAAAATATGAAGGCCGAGGCGAAGAGTCAGGCCGCAAGCTACATCTCGGAGACCGTCGAGGAGGCGAAGTTGACCGCAACGAAGGAGGCAAAGCGTATTATCGTAGCCTCGATCCAACGCGTGGCAACCGAGACTGCGATCGAGAATGCGGTGACCGTGTTTAATATCGAGTCCGACGAGGTTAAGGGTCGCATCATCGGCCGCGAGGGTCGTAACATCCGCGCGCTGGAGGCGGCTACGGGAATCGAGATCATCGTTGACGATACCCCAGAGGCTATCATCTTGAGCGGCTTCGACCCTGTGCGTCGCGAGATCGCACGTTTGGCACTACACCAATTGGTGACCGACGGACGTATCCACCCTGCACGTATCGAGGAGGTGGTGTCGAAGGTGCAGAAGCAGATCGAGGAGGAGATCGTCGAGGTGGGTAAGCGCACGGCTATCGACTTGGGAATCCATGGGTTGCACCCCGAGCTTATCCGTATGATCGGTAAGATGAAGTATCGCTCGTCGTATGGTCAGAACCTATTGCAACATGCTCGCGAGACTGCGAACTTGGCAGGTATCATGGCCTCGGAGTTGGGATTGAACACCAAATTGGCACGTCGTGCAGGTCTGCTACACGATATAGGTAAGGTGCCCGACGATGAGCCAGAGTTGCCACACGCAATCATCGGTCAGAAGTTGGCCGAGAAGTATAAGGAGAAACCAGAGGTGTGCAACGCAATCGGTGCGCACCACGACGAGGCAGAGATGACATCTATCATATCGCCAATCGTACAGGTGTGTGACGCTATATCGGGCGCTCGTCCAGGTGCACGTCGCGAGGTGGTGGAGAGCTATATCAAACGACTCAAAGAGATGGAGGATATCGCACAATCATACCCAGGGGTGCAAAAGACATACGCTATTCAGGCTGGTCGCGAACTACGCGTAATCGTGGGTGCCGAGAAGCTCAGCGATGCCGATACCGAGGGTCTATCGCAGGATATCGCCAAGAAGATCCAAGACGAGATGACATATCCAGGTCAGGTCAAAATCACTGTCATCCGCGAAACTCGCGCTGTCTCGTACGCCAAGTAGCGGCGTGTTGGGGGCTTTTGCGTGTGGCTTTTGTTGGGGGCTTACGCACCACTGCCCTGCGCGGGCGGCGGCGTGCTCGCCGCAGAGCTGTTTTATGTAGCGGATTTGGGCTTATAACTGCGTTATAAGTTTAGTGCTCTATCTAGTTGTTTTCAAATAAATTTGAACAACTAGATAGAGCACTAAATTTTTCAAACACTAACGTGTTTGAACCCCAAATCCGAATGGCAACCCCCACAACCCCTCGCACAAAAACACCAGCAGCAAACAACCTCTCAGCAAGACTCAGAACTTGCTGAGAAAGACTGAGTCTTACTGAGAGGTGCACACTGGCAAAAATTATAGAGGAGAAACGAAGTTTCTCAACCACTCACGGAAGTGCCGACCGAAAGGGTACCGAAGAGGTTACGAAAGGGCTGCCGAAGGGGCTGCCGACCGAATGGCATTCGGGGACTTTTTTTTGCGGACGTAGCTCGCAAAAAAAATGTTAAGAGGTCTAAATTATTTATTGAAAGTTTACTTTCGGATAAATAATTTAGACCTCTTAATATCTAAGGCCGCAGGCCGCAGAAAAGCCCCCGCAAATAATTAGCTCCGCGGCGAGCACGCCGCCGCCGCCCGCGCAGGGCAGTGGTGCGTAAGCCCCAAAAAAGCCCCCCCAAAAAGCCTCTTACAACACGATCGAGTTAATAGACAATGGTTGCAAGTCAGCCTCGACGATGTTCTCGCCAATCTTGATACGCTTGGTCTGAACCGACTCCTCGGGGTTGTAGACCATAACCATCGTGCGGCCGTCGACCATCTTAAAGGCAATCTGATTCTCGGCCTCCGACGACTCCAAAACACAAGACCCTGGCTGCACAAAGTGCGAGAAGTGCTTCATCAAATAGTACTCGTCGGTGTAACGCACCTCTTTAGTCTCGCGGTTGATGACAACCATAGAGTTTTGAGGCCATCCCCAAGCGCTCTTACCTGTCTCGTCGAGGATCATATTCCAATAGATATACGACTCGCAACGGTTGCCCATATAGTGCAAGATCAGGTTCCATGAGCGAACAAGCGATGTCCAATCATTCTCCGACTCGCCACACTCATTCTCGGTCTGCATATACTTAATATCGGGGAATTGAGCGCGCACCTTCGCGATAGCGTTCTTACCGCCCCACTGAAAACCTACACCCTTGATATACTTGGCAGCGTCGACATTGTCGAGCACCGTCTTGCAATATGCAGGGTTTGCGAAGTTGATTGTTCCCAACCAGATATCGGTATCCAAACCATCCTTCTCAAACTGAGGACCCATGAACTTACCGATGAAGTATGCCATATCCTCGGGTCGCCACGTGCAACTTGGCCAGTTTGGCGAGTATGCGATCTCGTTCTGAGGCATGATAGCAAACAACGGCACCCCCTCAGCTGCATAGGCCTGAACGAACTTCGAGAAGTAGAGTGCATAGGCCTGCAAGTAGCGCTCCTGCATATTGAATCCCGTAGCGTTGTTGAAGATATCGGCACCCTCGGGCATTCTATTTCCCTGATCGCGACCATTCCAATCGCCACCACGTGTCGAGTAGTGCTCGTTGATCTTCATCCACGCTGGAGGAGTCCATGGCGATGCCCAGATGCGAAGATCGGGATTGATAGCCTTGGCCGCCTTCAAGTAAGGGATGGTGATATAACGGTCGCGGTCGATATTGAAATCGCGCATCACAAAGTCGTTGGCCACGTCGTTACACGAGTAGTAGCTCAACGAATAGTCGTTGGCACCAACCGAGATACGCCCCATTGAGAAGGCACACCCCTCAGCCGAGAAGAGGCTCGCCATCACCTTGTCGGCCTCCTTTTGTGGCAACTCCTGCAACACATCCCAACCCATCTCGTTGAATGCTCCTCCGACTCCATCGACACGCTGAAGCGTCTTGTCGGTGTAGACCGTAATATCGGCCTCGCCACCATCCTTAGCCACTCGAACCGACTTCTTAGCATCGACCCATCGCTCAGAGGCGGTGGTGTAGACGAGCTGTGGCTTCTGGGCAAATGCCACCGCAACCCCCATAACAGCTACGGCCATAGTGGCTATGCGTAAAAAATTTCTTCTCATAATTATTTAAAGTTTTAGTTGTTCTAACCACAAAATTAAACAATTTTTCGATGAATCACAAATCTATAACCATCAAAAAAAATGCGTTAAACTCATGTGATGTGAGTTTAACGCATTCGAGGTACTACCAATCTAGCGTATTAACGGTATAGAGTCACCGATTTCGGTGCATCGACCACGCGATACAAATCACCACCCATCGACTCCACGCGACCTGCCGAAGCTCGCTTAATCTTCTTGCTGCTATAGACAACAATCGTTCCTGCCTCGTGCATCTCGATCTCAACACTCTTGTTGGTCGCAACCACGCTCTCGACAGCTATACCCGATAGATATTTATCCTCGAGACCTACGACCGACCATCCATTCTCGATCTGCGACAACAGGATCAACTTATCGCTCACGCTCGCCAACTCAAACTCAAACTCGCCCTTGAGCACGCCTCCGCACTTCTCATACCAATCGTAGTAGACCAAACCCTCCTTAGGGATCTCACGCAGACCTGTGTATGGCTGAACCATAGCGTCGGCCGCACGATAGTCATCGGCCGATACCGAACACTTCATTCCATCGACATAGTCGCTCGAGATGTTGTAGGCCACAATCGCCGCCGAAGTAGCACTCGTTGGGGCAATCACTCGATAGACATCTTGGCTCAACAGAGCATTGGCAAAGAACGACTCAGGAAGTGGCGCACCAGGGGCTAGCGGACGCAACAACTCACCATCGGCATAGACCAACGGATTGATCAACTCCGCCAACATATCTGCTGGAGCATCCGACAAGTAGATCGGAGCACCCGACATCGCCTTACTAACGGCCATAAAACGACCCAACTTTTCATCCGACGAGTGGAACATATCGTGATCTGGCCACACTGTCTGGCTCATCCACGCTGTATTCTGGAAACTCTGATAGATATGTGAGATAGCCAACGGAATATTGTTTAGCTTATAATCGACACTCACTCGAGTCACCGCGCTATAACGTGTGTTGAAGATACATGGCAGATTCTGAGCCATACAGTTGATCAAACCATTGAGCTGATCCTTGCACTCCGCCTCCAAGGCCTCTGCATTTTGACGCTTCGTAACCACAGCATTATCCACCTTACCGATATAGTTAGTAAAGTCGCGCGTCTGTACATCGATCTTCGTAAAGTCAAATCCAGGGTTGGCAACCGAACCGACCAACTTATTGTAGAATAGAGGTGCAACCTTAGGGTCATCGCCTACGATAAGCGCGCGATCGTTGTTGTGAGGGATAAGATAGCCGTCCAAATCCGACATCGTATTCTCCTTGCTGATCGCCTTCCACTCACCAAACATACAGTGCCACAAGCCAAACCACTTGATCTTATCCGACCTCTTGGCCAACAGTGGTGCCCAACCATTAGGGAATCTCGTAGTCGAGATCTCAAAGTTCATCAACGCTCCGCTCTTGTCACGTGTCTGGTGACCATCGTCGACCAACACCCAACGAACAGGGACGCTCGACTTCTCAAGCTCGTCAACGGCACCCACCAACAACGCCTCGTCGATATGCTTGCGATACTGCTCCCAGCTACACCATCCCAAATATTTAAACGCCTCGGGATACTCCTTCTCGTCGCGCCATGTCGTGCGACCCTTGACCTGATCATTTGCCAACACATCGCTCCACAAATCGGACAATACTTGATACAAATCACCACCCTTAGCATAGGCAAACATCGGTGTCTTGGCACTCTTCACCGCACCCGTACCCATATTTCCACACATCACCGCGATGTCTGTAGCTCCGCGAACCTCGATCCAGTTGGTAACCTCCAATGCCGAGATGGGCTGGATTGCTAAGTATCCGCCATCCTCTAGCTCCAATGCCAAGAAGAATACCTGATTCTGAGGCTTTTTTAACGATGCTATATCTGTCAAATTATGATCCTGCGTAAAGACCTTGCTAATATCTGTCGCATACCATGGCTGCAACTGGTTGATTCCATCAAACGACTTCTGAGGCGATGCAAAGATAACGGCACTCTTGTACTTAGGCAACGCAACTGAGACCTCTCCCAGAACGCCATCCTTTGGCTCACCACCGATCGTGGCCGAATAGATCTCACTTCCCGAGAGACTCTTCATGTCGACACTCTCTGCCGCCTGCATAGAGGCAACAAGCATAGTGGCCGCTATGGCCGAAAATAGTTTTGTTTTCATAATTTTGTTTGGTTTAATAATTCCTCTCATCCCACTATAACTATAGGAGGGTTCTAATTTTTCATTTTTTACTCCAAAATTTAGGACAAGAACCCGTAACATCCTAAATTGAAGCGTTTATCTGACATCAAAGTTAAATCAAAAAGTTCTGAAATCCAAACTTTTTGAACAAAATCTATCTGTCTAGCTATCTAGCTATCAGTGTATTACCTCAAAGCGATTTTCAATCTCACAATCTGCTCAAAGCGACACAGATTGTAAGTTAAGTTGATAAGTCCAATAATGCCACT
>JBCQUH010000039.1:0-17523 GCA_047174185.1 Rikenellaceae bacterium
AAATCACTCGTGAGATAGCAGTGTGCAACTCGTCGTCTTAGCTCTTGTGAGCACTCATTTTTTGCTTGCATAACTTTACTTTTTTTGTAGTTTTTAATCCTATTTTTTTGTAAAGCTATTTCAGTACAAGTCACCACTCCCGACCTCATCCCCTCGGAGTATGTGTCGCGGTGCGAGGGTTGCCACTCCGACTTTGTGTGTTTCTTGTCGGGGGTGGTTGCTGAGCCGACTCTTCGACGTGTTGTGAGCGACTACCACTTGGGCAACACTCGCCCGGGCGATGTGATCTATTGGCAGATCGACATTGAGGGGGGTGTTCGCACAGGCAAGGTGATGTCCTACCGCTCGGATGGCCACCGCAACAAGGATCGCCCCCCGACGTGGGTGCACTCGCTCATGAAGCGCCGTGGGTTGCTTCGCGATGATTTCAATCTGGTGCAGTGTCTCTTTGGGGAGCATCTGTTGGCGGAGCGCCCCACGGCAGGGGTTGCGGTTGTCGAGAGCGAAAAGAGTGCGATTTTTGGGAGTGCCCTCTTTTCGGACTATGTGTGGGTGGCCACGGGCGGCAAGTCGCAGTTAGACCGCACGAAGATGGGTGTGTTGAGAGGTCGCGATGTTGTGATGTTTCCCGACGTAGATGGCTATGCGGAGTGGGTCAAACGCTCGAGGGAGTTTAGTTTCGCAAGGGTCAAGGTCAGCGACCTACTCGAACGCACCGCCACCGGCGAGGAGCGCGCGCGCAAGATCGACATCGCCGACCGCCTCCTCGCAGCACTAACTTATAACTCATAACTAAAAAAAACAGCTATTCTAAAAGAATAGCTGTTTTTCCAAAGTACCCCCTCACGGGCTCGAACCGTGGACCCCAACATTAAGAGTGTCGTGCTCTACCAACTGAGCTAAAGAGGCGATTGCGAGTGCAAATATATGGCAAAATTTCTTATGCTGCAAATATTTCGAGGCTTTTTTTCGATATTTTTTTCGTCCAAAACCCTTTCGCCTTAGCCAACAACCACTTATGGTGTCTAGCCCTATTTGTCGCTGTGTCGAGAGAAATGGTGAAAATTGAGGTGTGGGGTTTTCGATTCTCGTAAATTTTTGTAACTTTGTGCCACGTAAAATAACAATACATCGAATTATGGCATTACAATGCGGTATAGTCGGTCTGCCAAATGTGGGTAAATCGACACTTTTTAACTGCTTGTCTAACGCACGTGCGCAGGCAGCAAACTTCCCTTTCTGTACGATCGAGCCTAATGTGGGGGTGATCACCGTTCCCGATGAGCGGTTGGTAAAGTTGGCTCAGCTCGATAAACCTAAGAAGATCGTCCCTACCACCATCGAGATCGTCGATATCGCAGGTCTGGTCAAAGGTGCCTCGAAGGGGGAGGGGCTGGGCAATAAGTTTCTGGCCAATATCCGTAACACCAATGCTATTATCCATGTGTTGCGCTGCTTCGACGATGGCAATATTACACATGTCGATGGGTCGGTCGACCCAGTGCGCGACAAGGGAGTGATCGATACGGAGTTGCAGTTGAAGGATCTCGAGACGGTGGAGTCACGCATCTCGAAGTGCCAGAAGCAGGCGGCCGCAGGGGATAAAGTAGCCAAGCGTATGCACCAGATATTGCTTCAATATAAGGAGGTGTTGGAGCAGGGGCAGAGTGCGCGGTGTGTGGAGTTGGACAAGGAGGATCTCAAGATTGTGAGCGACCTTAATCTGTTGACCGTCAAGCCTGTGTTGTATGTCTGCAATGTCGAGGAGGCTTCGGCCGCTACGGGTAACAAATACTCCGATGCGGTGGCCAAGGCGATCGAGGGCGAGGGTGCCGAGATGTTGGTTGTGGCGACCGCTGCCGAGGCGGATATTGCTGAGTTGGAGACCTCGGAGGAGCAGCAGATGTTTCTGGAGGATCTGGGTCTGAGCGAGTCGGGAGTTGGTCGATTGATCAAGGCGGCATACAAATTGTTGGATCTTCAGACATACTTCACTACAGGTGTGCAGGAGACCCACGCATGGACATTTACACGCGGCATGAAGGCTCCGCAGTGCGCAGGTGTCATCCACACCGATTTCGAGCGAGGGTTTATCCGTGCCGAGGTTATCAAGTACGACGACTACGTTGAGTTGGGTAGCGAGCGGGCTTGCCGCGATGCAGGTAAGATCAGCGTGGAGGGTAAGGAGTATTTGTTCCAAGATGGTGATATTACCCACTTCTTATTTAATGTATAGGGGTTTATTATAGATATATACTAGGTCAATGAGCAATAGCAGTGTAAGGGTGCGCTTCGCACCAAGTCCTACGGGGGCGCTACATATCGGAGGGGTGCGCACGGCACTCTACAACTACCTTTTTGCACGTCGCATGGGCGGCAAGTTCTTGTTGCGTATCGAGGATACCGATTCACAACGCTTTGTGGAGGGTGCCGAGGAGTATATCATCGAGTCGTTGAGGTGGTGTGGCATCACGGTCGACGAGGGTGTTGGCGTGGGTGGCGAACATGCCCCCTATCGCCAGAGCGAGCGTCGCGAGATCTATCTGCAATATGCCATGCAGCTTGTCGAGTCGGGATGGGCATACTACGCCTTCGATACAGCGGCCGAGTTGGATGCAATCCGAGCCGAGTGTGAGGGTCGAGGCGAGACGTTTGCTTATAATTATAAGGTACGCGAGCAGTTGGCCACATCGCTTATGTTGTCGTCCGACGAGGTTCGAGCGCGCATAGAGCGAGGCGACCAGTGGGTCATACGGTTCAAGATGCCCGAGGGTCGAGTGGTCGAGATGTCGGACTTGATCCGTGGCGATGTGTCGGTCAACACCTCTACGCTGGACGACAAGGTGTTGTATAAGTCGGTCGATCGACTACCCACCTACCATCTGGCCAATATCGTGGATGATCGTCTGATGGAGATCTCGCATGTCATACGAGGCGAGGAGTGGTTGCCGTCGTTGCCGTTGCACTATCTGTTGTATGAGGCGTTGGGTTGGGAGTCGTTGCGTCCCGAGTTTGCCCATCTGCCTCTGTTGCTGAAGCCTACGGGTGGTGGTAAGTTGTCGAAGAGAGATGGCGATAAGTTCGGCTTCCCTGTCTTTCCACTGTTGTGGCAGCCCAAGGAGGGTGAGTCGAGCCGAGGTTACCGCGAGGATGGTTACCTTCCCGAGGCGTTTGTCAATATGTTGGCGCTGTTGGGTTGGAACTCAGGCACGGATCAGGAGCTGTTTACGATGGATGAGCTTGTTGAGGCGTTCTCGTTGGATAGAGTCTCAAAGGCAGGGGCACGTTTTCAGCCCGAGAAGGCGAGGTGGTTCAATGCCCAGTGGGTTAGCCGCCTCACGGCCGAGCAGTTGGCACCAATCGTGCAGCCTATCCTGCGTGATAATGGGGTCTGTGTGGGCGACGACGCGGCAGGTCGTGCCGCCTATATTATGAGGGAGCGCGTTGTTCTGTTGCCCGATTTTTGGGAGCTTATTAACTACTTCTTTGTTGCCCCTACCAGCTACGACGAGAAGCAGCGCAAAAAGTATTGGAAGGGCGACAACCCCCGTATCTTGCGTGAGGTGCGCGATCTGTTGGCTGCCATCGACGACTTCTCGTTGGAGAACACGGAGGCGATCGTCCACGCATGGATCAGCGAGAAGGGTTATGGCATGGGTCAGGTTATGAATACACTACGTTTGGCGTTGGTAGGTGCAGGCAAAGGCCCAGGCATGTACGACGTAACGGAATTTTTGGGTCAGGAGGAGACGCTGCGTCGCATCGACCAGTTGTTTGCCTCGCTGCCCGTAGAGTAAATAGCATGGAGATCGAACAGTTCTTATACGACCTCACCGAGGGTGGCGAGGCGATAGTGGCCTATACGATGAGTGGGTCGAGTGGCGCAAAGGTGCAGCTGTGTAACATGGGAGCGTCGGTGTTGTCGTTGACCCTTGCGTCGGGGCGAGATATCGCCTCTGGGCGCTGTGTTATGGGTCTGGAGGGGCTTCTGGGTCTCGATCCGAAGGGCAATGGCGAGCCATTCGACGAGCGACTGTGGGAGAGTTGGGTCGAGACCAACCGTGTTATAATGTCGACTGCGGTGTCTCATCGCGGAGTGGATTTGACGATGGAGGTTGTCTTTGACTTCGACGACGACGACACCTTCGAGATCACCTATCAGGCCTATGCCGCGGAGGATGTGGAGTTCGATTTGACCCATGCATTGTCCATCGATATGGGTAGCGATATGGAGGTTGCGGTGAGTGGTACACAGCTAGAGGATAGAGATGTCTATGCGATAGATGGATCACGAGCTTCGATCCTCACGCATGTTGCACACCTCACCTCAGCGATGGGTAACGTGGAGGTCTGCTCGTCGCAACCGCAGCTCTACCACTCATCCGAGCGTAAGATCATCTCACCTGTGAGCGGTCTCACGCCACACCTTGCGGCCAACCACCGCTACATCCACAAGAGCCTCTTCCGCCTCGGATAACGCTTTGCTTTAATCCTCCCCGTTGTTAGTCGAACTCTTATCGTCGGCACGCCTCGACGAAGGCGCGCATGATCTGTCGCGAACTCTCCTCGTGGCGGAAGTTGAGTTCGGGGTGCCACTGAACCGCCTGCACAAAGCTGCGTGTGGGCATATAGACCGCCTCGATCAATCCGTCCTCCGAGGTGGCCATCGCCTCGAGTTGGGGCGACAGACGCTCGATGGCTTGGTGGTGGTAGCTGTTGACACCCAAACGTCGCTGCCCAACAAGCTGCGCGAGTGGCGAACCCTCGACAATATCGACATAGTGCTGCACGCGGTGGTAGGGTGGTGTCATCTGGTGCTCCACACCCCCCTCGTGCTCTGTGGGTAGATCTTGGTAGAGCGTACCCCCCAGCAGGGCGTTGAGCAGCTGTATGCCGCGGCAGATCCCCAACAGAGGTCGGTCATTGGCCAGCGCATACTCCACCACCTCTCGCTCCAACGAGTCTCTCGCCTCGCATGGTCGTCCGCACCTCTCGCTCTGCGGCTGCCCATATATCGCAGGGTCGACATCGTGTCCGCCCGTCAACACAAATCCGCTGCACATCTGGCACAACTGCGCAACCTCCTCACCCCCAACGTTGAGGGGCAATATTATGGGCAATGCCCCAGCTTGGCTCACGGCATCCATATAGCCTGGTATCATCCAGATGCTCTCTTTCGTGTCGTCCCACAAGGGGATCACTCCGATTATTGGTCTCATAGTTATATCTTGTTTATATGTCTCTCTAGTTGCTCGACAACCTGCTGTGTCGAGATACCCAGCAGCTGCATGCGTTGTGCAAGCTGTCGCAGATCCTTGTCGAATAGCTCTCGCCTCTGCATCTCGACAATCGTCTCGCGAGCCTCTGCTGCAACAAAGAAGCCTACGCCTCGTCGGTTGTATACGACCCCCTGCTGCGATAGCCACTCATAGGCGCGCATAACCGTATTGGGGTTTACCTCCAACTCACCCCCCAACTCACGAACCGAGGGTATGCGGTCGTCGGCACACCACACATCGCCTACGATCTTGTCGCAGATCAGCTCTGCGATCTGGATATATATGGGTTTTGACTCGTTAAAAATCATACTCGTTAAAAATCAAAGAAGTTTGTCTTTTTGCTCCAGTTACTCTCAAACTGCTCCTGTGTCAACCACTTTACATTGGGTGAGTTGTTAACCTCGACCACCACATCGTCGGCCACCTTCAAGAACCATGTGGCTAGACAGTGGTTGTCGCCCATATTATTTATGGTCAATACGCTATCGGCCAACACCAATTTGTCGAGATCCTCGTTGTAGATCGAGATCATAGACTTCCAGTTGCGTTGCGCCTCACCCTGCGGTTCGAGGTTATATATCTCGATCGCATGTGCGCAGTTGTTGATCACCACACGTTTGACGATCGGGTTGTCGCTCACAAGCTCTGCGTACCGAACGCTATTCTCATATATCGATAGACGGTCGTAGTACAAGGTTGTCAACGCCGCCCCAAACACTATAATTAACATGGCCAATATGGCAAAATCATATCTCTTCATCTCGCTCCAATTTATTTAGTTATCTGCACTCTCTTTAACTTCTTCCACACCACCCATTGGTATACTATGGCAGGTATATATCCCACAAACGCAACCCACTTTGCGGTAGTCTCTCCGCTTGATTGAATGGCTCTAATTCCCTGATATGGCGAGTAGAACACGGTGCGCAGATGGTCGTGAAACATATCTGCAAGATAGATCAATACCGCTATAACCAAGGCGTGTAGTATGGCCGATACCACCACTCCAAACCGCTTGAATGTGACTCGCCCCCACATCAACACCGACGCAACGGTGAGCGAGATATAGAGTGTGAAGAGTCGGATCATAGGCTCTTTGTCGCAGAGGAGGAGTAGGTCAAAAAAGTTTAAGATGCTTCGCTGCTCATACTCCGCAGGGATCCTCTCCAACGACCCAAAGTATAGTGGGCCAACGAAGGCGTAGCCCGAACCGTCGGGTGCAAATAGGTAGTTCGTCTGGCAATATGCAAAGGCTATGGCCGATACAGCCGCCATAGCCACCCAACAGACAACCGTCGAGTTGAGCAGTGCAAAGATATATCGTTCGAGCGTCGACACAGGGGTCATCATCTCACGTATCGAGAATCCTCCGCCAATCGAGCGAAAGGAGAGCGAGGTGAAGAAGGGGGACGACATAGCGAGAATCACGAAAAACGAGACGTAGAATCGGCCTCTAACCATTGCAAGCCCACCCTTGGCACCCTCTCGGATAAGCAGATCGTCGATACTGGTCACACCTCTATTGCCGTTGATGATAGATGTCACAAACGCCACAATGACGATGGCTAAATAGATATTCCAATAGCATCTATAGTGCATCTTGGCATACGATAAAAATCGCTGTATATTAAATTTATCACTCATAATACTCTCTCTCTTTAACGGTTCAACAACTCTGCGATCTTGGCAGGCTGCGCGATAACGGCATTGAATAGCAGCTCAATATCGACCCTCTGCTCCTCGCCCGATCTATTCTCGACCACCCCCCCCAACGTGTCATCGAATTGGTCTCGTCATATATGGCACTCTCGTCGCTTGTGAGCTGTTTGAATGTCAGTCGCTCTGCGATGTGGCCAACTGTGGCGTTGAGTGCCACGTGGTTTTGGTTCAAGATGATTATGCTATCGATCAAGTTGTCGAGGTCGCGAACTTGATGGGTCGAGATAATGACCATACGATCGTCGGTCGTCTCGCGTGCTACGATCTTACGAAATTGACTCTTCGAGGGGATGTCAAGCCCATTTGTAGGTTCGTCCATCACCAATATGCGGCTTTTGCAGGCTAGAGCAAAGGCGATGTTGGCCTTGCGCCTCTCGCCCAACGACATGCGGTCGAAGCGTTTATCCATCTCCAACTCAAACTCCGACATATATCCCTCCAACGCCTCGTGGTCGAAGCTGTCGTATAGCGGTGCCACCATCGAGGTGTAGCTGTGCATCGTTGTACTCAGCGGTTGTGCATACTCGGGTAGGTAGTAGATCTGCCTCATGAGCGAGGGCAGACGACGTGCAGGGTCAACCCCAAGTGTGGTTACCGCCCCCTGTTGTGGGGTGATCATCCCTGTGATGAGTTTGAGCAGAGTGCTCTTGCCGCACCCGTTGCGCCCCAATAGGCCGTAGATGTGGCCAGCCGACAGCTCCATGTCGAGCGAATCGAAGATCGGCCGCTTTGGCGTGTAGCCAAATCGTAGATTGGATAGTGTTATCATGGTTGGTTGTGTTAGTGTACTATTTGTCTAATACACTGCAAATGTAGAGAATATTTTGGAGAATCCAAATTTTCAGACCAATTTTTTGATTTTAATTCTTGAATCCGACCCCTTGTCGCTCCTCCTCGCAATCCTTGTCGCCCCACAACTTGTCGTCACCCTCCCACTCAAACATCTCGAAGTGCGACGCTCCGCCCAGTCCGAAACGGGTGTAGGTGATGGGCAATCCGCGGTCGAGGAACATCGTCTCGTAGGCGGTCTTGACCGATAACGTCTCGTCGGCATATCCCGAACCATATATATCGTCGTTGCTCACCTCGCATGGCAGCCCAAAGTGGCGGATCACCTCGCTGGTGTAGTCGTAGAGGTGTTTGGAGTCGGTCTTGAGGTTTATCACACCATCCTCTGTGAGCATCCGAGCATATTGACTCAAGAAGAGAGGCGATGTCAAACGCTTCTTCGCCCTGCGTGTCTTGAGCTGCGGATCGGGGAATGTGATCCACAACTCAGCCACTTCACCCTCGGCAAAGAACGAATTTATGAACTCGATACGTGTACGCAAGAACCCAACGTTGCTCAACCCCTCCTCGGTAGCACTCTTGGCACCGCGCCACATGCGCGCACCTTTGATGTCGATACCTATATAATTGCGGTTGGCATCTCGACGCGCCAATGCCACGGTATACTCCCCCTTGCCGCACCCTAGCTCCAATACGATGGGGTTGGAGTTCTTGAAAAACTCCTCGTGCCATCGCCCCTTGAGCGGATGATCCTTGCGGAATATATCGTCGAAATCGGGTTGTACAAAACACTCAAATGTAAGATTCTCAGCGAATCGTCTCAATTTATCTTTTCCCATAATTATTGTCGGTGTGAGCCTCTCTCACGTTAAAATGTCTCTAAATCATGCTTCTTAAACCCTATGGACTCCACCCCCACAATATCCCTCCGAGGGGTGAAGCTCACTCTGTAGTGCCCCATTTGTCGCCATCTGACGGCCGTTCGATAGCTCACCTCGTGGAGCTTCGATCGCTCTAACTCGATGGGTGGTGCTATGGTAAATGGCTCGCTATAGCTTGTCGAATCGGGTGCGGTGGTTGTAATGTCGAGGTGTAGAGTGTCGCGAAGTCGTGCATCGTGATACCTCACAAATATCGAGAGTTCGCTGCGCGCAAGGGTGTCGTAGTTC
Organism: Rikenellaceae bacterium; assembly: GCA_047174185.1. Lineage (GTDB taxonomy): Bacteria > Bacteroidota > Bacteroidia > Bacteroidales > Rikenellaceae > Alistipes. Next base: position 8,957 of record JBCQUH010000039.1, read on the forward strand.
TCCACCTCGACCTCCACACTCTCGCCTGCCCTCCACCCCTCGATGGGTGGGTGAGCAACATAGGTCTCGAGCTGCGTGGTGCAACTCGAGACTATTACTATGCTCGCTATAACAAATAAGCCCCCTATGATCTTCACTGGCCTCTCTTACCTCTCTTTACCCCCTCTACTCCTTTTTTGGAGTGGGGTTGTTGTTTCGCTCTTTACGTTCTGTGCGTTCTGTGCGTTCTGTGCGCTCTGTAGCGTTGTTGCGGTTACGGTTATTGCGATTGCGGTTGTTGCGGTTGTTGCGTCCACCTCCGCCTCCGTTGCCTGTTGCATTGGCTGCTGCTGCTGCCGCTTCGCCACCGTTGCCACTGTTGTTTTGTTGCTGCATCTGTGGCTGCTGTTGAGGCTTCTGCTGCTGCTTGGGTTGCTTTGCTCGCTGCTCGCCCCTCTGCTCGCCACTCTCGTTTTTATCGCTCCTCTCGCTCCTCTTGCGGTTGTTCGACTTGCTGCGACGCTTCGAATCGAAACGGGTGATGCTATCCTCCTGCGTGCGATACGTTGGCTCGTCATTGACCACTGGCATATCCTCTTCGCGCTGTAGCTGCTCGACCTTTTTGCCTGCACGGTTCATCGCCAAGATCTCCTTGACGCGCGATATGGGGAGTGTCACCGCATTGGCAATCGAATTGGGGCTACTGCTAAACAACATCGTGCCTGCCAATATATCGCTCTTAATAAGGTGGTACTCGCCATCGGCCGCCTGAAGCGGTTCGCGCAAGCGAGGGAACTCCTTGCGAGCGTCAACATAGGTGTCGTACTCATAGGTCAAACAGCACTTCAACTTCGAACACTGCCCAGCCAACTTAAGTGGATTGAGCGATAGATCCTGTGCACGAGCCGCAGTCGTCGTCACGCTACTGAAGTTGGCGATCCACGATGCACAACACAACTCGCGACCACACGCTCCCAAACCTCCGATGCGTCCAGCCTCTTGTCGAGCACCGATCTGCTTCATCTCGATTCTGATCTGAAACCTCTCGGCAAAGACCTTGATTAGCTCGCGAAAGTCAACTCGCTCGTCGGCTATGTAGTAGAATATCGCCTTGATCTTATCGCCCTGATACTCCACATCTCCAATCTTCATGTTCAACCCCATATCGGCGGCTATCTGTCGCGAGGCGATCATCGTCTCGTGCTCCAACTCGATCGCCTCTTGCCACTTCTCAATATCGTAGGATTTGGCCAATCGATAGATCTTCTTATACTCGCCATTGTGGGGGTAGAATCCCACGCGCTTCATCTGCTGTGCTACCATATCGCCCACCAACGACACCACACCAACGTCGTGCCCTGGTGCCGCCTCGACGGTGACAATATCGCCCTCCTTGAGTGGTAGGTTGCTAGTGTTCTGGTAGTACGATCGACGGGTATTCTTAAATCGAACCTCGACGATATCACTCGGTACATTATCTGGGAACTCAGCGAGATAGTTTGTCTCGTGGAGTTTGTAACACCCTGGGTGGATGGTGGCCTCTATGGAGTCGTGGTTGTGACAGAACGAAGCTCCGCGGCCTATATTAGGTTTGTTTTTGCAGTTGCAACTCATTTTCGTAAATATATAATTTGCGTAAAGGTAATAAAATTTCTCGAAACGCGAAACTATACATCCTAATTTTCCATAAAACCACAATCGGCGAGGGTTAATTTGGGGCAAATGTTTTGATGCCCAACAAAAAATAGTACCTTTGTGGCGGTTCGTGAAATTAAGGTAAGGAGTAGAAGTTGTTTAGATTTTCAAAATATAGGGAGCAGTATAGGGCAAATCTTCGCCTCGCATTGCCCGTGGTTCTTTCGCAATTGGGCAATGTGGTTGTTCAGATTGCCGACAATGCTATGGTGGGGCGCTATGGTGGCGACGACCCGACACCGCTTGCCGCTACGGCATTTGGCGGTAGTGTATTCTTTATCGTTATGATCTCGGTGATGGGGCTTACCTTTGGCCTTACGCCATTGGTAGGTGCTTTGTTTGCGCAGGGGCGAAAGTCGGTTGTGAGCAAATATCTGCAAAATGGATTGGTGCTCTACAACGCTGTGGCGGTGGTGGCGGTGCTCTTTTTATTGGCCATCATTCCGCTCTTTCAATTCATGGGGCAGCCGCAGGAGGTTGTCGCCATGTCGATTCCCTACTACAAGGCGTTGGTGTGGAGTATGATCCCTGTGATTATCTTCTTTAGCTTCAAGCAGTTCTTCGAGGGGGTGGGCAACACTCGGCTGGCGATGATTGCCGTGGTTGTGAGTAACGTGATCAATATCGTGCTCAACTATATGTTGATCGGTGGAAATATGGGTGCTCCCGAGATGGGGGCGTTGGGTGCAGGTGTGGCTACGGCCATCTCGCGTGTTGTCTCGGCCGTCGTATTGGTCTACTACTTTCTGCGCAGTCGTGACTATGCGATCTATCGTCGAGGCTTCTCGCTGCGCAACTTCTCGATGGCGGCCACTCGACGGTTGGTCAAGATGGGGGTGCCCATCTCGATGCAGATGGCTCTGGAGGTTGCCTCGTTTGTTATCATTGGGTTGATGTTTGGGTGGTTTTCGGCCACCGAGATTGGAGCCAATCAGATCGGAATTGCCATGAGTAACTGCTCGTTTATGATCATCGTAGCCGTAGCCTCGGCCACCACTATCCGCATCTCGCACTGCTATGGTCTGCGCGACTATGCACAGCTCAAATTGGCGGGCTATGCAGCGTGGCATTTGGCATTGGCGTGGAATCTAATTACGGCCGCTATCTTCTTTGTCTTTCGATCGCAGCTACCGCTTATCTTTACCTCCAATGTCGAGACTGCGGAGCTTGCCTCCGTGCTACTGTTGGCCATCGCAGCGTTCCAGATCCCAGATGGGATACAGAGCATAGCTGTCGGAGTGTTGCGCGGTATGCAGGATGTCAAGATCATCCCCTACATCGCCTTTGTCTCCTATTGGGTGTTCAATATGCCCATCGCCTATCTGTGTGCCTTTGTCTTTGGGATGGGTGCTCCAGGGCTTTATGTCGGCTATTTCGTAGGGTTTGCTATCGCTTCGGTGCTACTTATTTGGCGTATTCGCCATCGTCAGCGGATCTTGGAGCAGGGAGGACGTTAATGCGTATGTAGGTGGGTAGATGTCGGCCGCACCTCGATACCCACTCGGCATTGAAGATGCCACCCTCGATGGAGTAGTCGCCCGTGGTGGGTGTTGCGACTCCAAATCGAGAGTTGAAGTGCCACCCCATATCGTCATGAGTATCGCCCAATCCCCGTTTGGCCAAGGCTTGTAGCGGATCCTCCGCCCCCAATCTCGTGAGTTGTTGGTGGGTGAAGTTGCCCATTATCACTACTATTCTATCCTGCGTAGGGTCGGCTATGGAGTGTAGTTTATCACCTCGTCTTGCGAGGATAAATTCTACCTTTGCGGAGTCGACGATCCCTACAACCCTCATTATGTACCTGCTCGCCTCTATGCTCTCCACGGCCATATAGTCTGCCTGATAGAGTAGTGCGCAATCCAACTTGTCGAAGTAGTCGAGAGTGCGATGTGCGTAGCAATACTCCATCTTCGACTCACTCACCAGATGGCGCACCACCTGCTCGCTCTCTACCCCCAATAGTGCGATGATGGGGGCGGCTATCGAGTCGATCACCGCAACGCTACGCTCCACCTTGTCCGTATATCGCTGTGCGCTCGCCTCGTTGGAGGTGGTGTCGTAGAGCTGTTCGAGGTCGTAGAGTGCAATCTCAATTGGGCGCTGAGCAGTGGCAAATATTACATTTGCGCATATTAAAGCCACCGATACTGCTCGTTTGAAAATTACTCTACTCATCTGTGTTTGGCAAAATTTTTGGATTGTTACAACAAAGAAACGCAACAATTTTAAAATAACAATAAAAAAGATGGTAAAAATGAGTACGAATAATTTGCAGACAGCCGTCTATGCATCGCAACAGATGTTGCAGCCAGCCCCTAGTCAGACGATCCCCAAGGAGTCTACATCGCCCGAAATAGCCTACCAAATGGTCAAGAATGAGACCTATGCGCAGACCCAGTCGCGTCTCAACCTCGCCACATTCGTCACAACCTATATGGACGAACACGCCACACGGTTGATGAACGAGGCTATCGACATCAACTATATCGACGAGACGGAGTATCCACGTATTGCGGTGATGTGTGGCCGTTGCATCAACATCATTGCAAATATGTGGAACACCCCCGAGCAGGGTGAGTGGAAGTGTGGGGCGTTGGGCATCGGTTCGTCGGAGGCGTGTATGTTGGGAGGTGTTGCAGCGTGGTTGCGTTGGCGCAAGCGTCGCCAAGCCGAGGGCAAACCATTCGACAAGCCCAATTTGGTGATGAGCACAGGCTTTCAGGTGGTGTGGGAGAAGTTCTGCCAGCTGTGGCAGATCGAGCTGCGCACCGTCCCTATTACGCTGGACAAACCAACTCTGGATGCAGCCGATGCCATAGCTCGCTGCGACGAGAATACCATCTGCATAGTACCAATCGCAGGTGTCACGTGGACGGGTCTCAACGAAGATGTTGAGGCGTTGGACAAGGCGCTCGACGAGTTCAATACGCGCATGGGCTACGATATCCCGATCCATGTCGACGCAGCATCGGGTGGCTTTATTTTGCCGTTCCTTTCGCCCAAGACCAAGTGGGATTTCCGCCTCAAATGGGTGCGTTCTATCTCTACGTCGGGGCACAAATATGGTCTGGTCTACCCAGGTTTGGGGTGGGTCGTGTGGCGCGACAAGGAGTATCTGCCCGAGGAGATGTCGTTTAGTGTCAACTACCTAGGGGCCAACATCACACAGGTGGGGCTGAACTTCTCACGCCCAGCCGCCCAGATTTTGGGTCAATACTACAACTTCATCCGTCTGGGCTTCGAGGGCTATCGTCAGACGCAATACAACTCGATGGAGGTGGCCAAATATTGCCATGCGCAGATCGGTGAGATGGAGTGTTTTACCAACTTCTCGAAGAGTGTCGACAATCCGCTATTTATATGGTATATGACTCCAGAGTATGAGGCTAAGGCGCGTTGGACTCTCTTTGATCTGCAAGATAAGTTGCAGCAGAGCGGTTGGATGGTGCCAGCCTATACGATGCCCAAGAGCATCGACCATATAGTCGTTATGCGAGTGGTGGTGCGTCAAGGCATGTCGCGCGATATGGCCGATATGTTGTTGACCGACATCGCCAAGGCGGTCGAGGAGCTAGAGCAGTTGGAGTACCCCACACAGAGCCGTGTGGATTACGAAAAGAGCATACACCATAAGGGGCGAGTATATACTCATTGAGTGGAGTCCGACTAACAAGGCGATTTTCGGCACTTCCCTTGAGGGTGGCTAACGAGTTCCCTCTTTGTAGAGTTTGAGTAACAAGGATTAGTTTTGGGGCTTCGCGAAGCCTCTCAAACCGCAGCGTACGCTAGTACGTGAGGATTTGAGAGGCGAGGGAAGTGCCGAAAATCGCCTTGTTAGTCGAACTCTTTTTGTGTTGTGGAGGGTCGAAATGTTGCGTAAAAGTTTGAATGTCATGGAAAAATATATATATTTGTCACCTTTGAGGGGGAGTGAAGTTCTCCTAAAGGGTAGATTATGAGAGAAAGAGTAGCATTTTTTTCGGGATCGTTTGATCCATTTACACGTGGCCATGCCGCCATTGTCGAGCAGTCGTTGCGTCTGTTCGATCGTGTTGTGGTGGGTGTGGGGGTCAATGTCAACAAGTGTGGGCTGTTGAGTGCCGAGCAACGTGTGCGTCTGATCGAGGAGCTGTATCAAGCAGAGCCGCGTGTCGATGTGGTGGCCTATCGAGGTCTGACGGGCGACGAGGCGTTGCGTATTGGGGCTTCGGCTCTGGTGCGTGGAGTGCGCAATACGGTCGATTTCGAGCTGGAGCGTACTATGGAGTCGATGAATAGACGTTTGTATGGCGATCTGCAGACAGTGCTGCTGCTGACCCCAGCCGATGTGGCCGACATCTCGTCGAGCTGTGTGAGAGAGCTGTTGGCCTTTGGACGCAGTGTCGAGGAGTTGATGCCCGAGGGGGTAGAGATTAGAGATTATTTAGATAAAAAATAAAATAAAGAGGGTGGCCAATAAGTATTTTTTCGTTCGTCATTGCGGACTTGATCCGCAATCCCTCGAACGAAGTGGCATCAGAGACTCTCTAGGTATGTTAGCAGGAGGGATTGCGGATCAAGTCCGCAATGACGCTTAGGGTTTAAATGACTTTTTAGTCACCCTCTTGGGGGTGGGGTAAAAAATAAAATTAACGAAGGGCGAGAATAATAAAACCCTTCAGGGACAAAGATATAAAGTGGGTTTTATTATTCTCGAACTCACGTAATTTTAGATATATTATTATGAAGATGGAGTTTACGGCGAAGATGATCGCTGGATTTTTGGGTGGAGATATTGTTGGCGACAAAGAGGCTAAGGTGAGCACCGTGTCGTCGATCGAAGAGGGGCAGGCAGGTTCGTTGGCCTACCTTGTGAATATGAAGTATGAGGAGTACATATATACTACGAAGGCCTCGATCGTGTTGGTCGACCGAACTTTTGAGCCAAAGGGGGTAGTTGCAGCGACGATGATCTGTGTCGACGATGCAGCCAAGTGTGTGTTGCAGCTGTTGGAGATGTATAGTGCGGCACGCCCCAAGCGTAGCGGCATCAGCAAGTTGGCCTCGGTGGCCGAGGATGCTACGATTGGTGAGGGGAGCTATGTGGGTGACTTTGCAGTTGTGGAGTCGGGCGCAGTGGTTGGTGCAGGTGTGCAGATCTATCCTCAGTGCTACGTGGGCGAGGGTGTGATGATCGGCGACGATACGACGTTGTACGCAGGGGTGAAGATATATGAGGGTTGTAAAATCGGCAACCAATGTATTTTGCACTCAGGTGCGGTGATCGGAGCCGACGGCTTTGGCTTTGCACCCAATGCCGAGGGTGGTTTCGACAAGATTCCTCAGTTGGGCAATGTCATAATCGAGGATTGTGTAGAGATCGGAGCCAATACGTGTGTTGATCGTGCCAAGACCGATTCGACGATCATCAAGCGCGGTGTGAAGTTGGATAACCTCATTCAGGTTGGTCACAACGTTGTGATTGGCGAGAACACCGTGTCGTCGGCACAGATGGGTATCGCAGGGTCGTCGCGCATTGGTAGCAACTGCTTTTTGGGTGGTCAGGTTGGTATTGCCGACCATGTTATAATTGGCGATCGTGTCAAGATCGGTTCGAAGAGCGGTATCGAGAAGGCTATCCCCGATGGCGAGGTGCGCATGGGCTATCCAGCTCTACCTGGGCTGTTGTTCCACCGCACATCGGCCGTAGTCAAGGATCTGCCTAATTTGGCTCGCACGGTTCGTGAATTGACCAAGGCGGTCGAGAAGTTGCAGGGCGACGAGTAGGCGATGGCTACAGATGTAAATAGTGGCGAGCGGTTTCGAGTGTTGGGCATCGACCCTGGTACCAACTACATGGGCTATGGCGTTGTGGAGGTGTGCTCGGGGCGTATGTCGAGTGTGGTGATGGGGGTGATCGATATGCACAAGATGTCGGATCCATATGCCAAGTTGCAACATATCTTCGAGCGCGTGGGTCATGTGATCGACGAGTATCGTCCGCGTGAGGTTGCTTTGGAGGCACCTTTCTTTGGTGAGAATGTGCAGTCGATGTTGAAGCTTGGGCGAGCGCAGGGTGTTGCGATGGCTGCGGCATTGAGTCGTGGGGTAGATGTCTTTGAGTATGCCCCCACGAGGGTTAAGCAGGCGGTTGCCGGGCGAGGTGCTGCGACCAAGGAGCAGTTGGCGCGTATGGTCTCGTCGATCCTCAAGGTCGAGTTGTTGGATGATCGCTACGACGCTACGGATGCTCAGGCGGTGGCCATTTGTCACGTCATGACGTTTGGCAGTGCGTTGAATGGACAGTTGGATTCGGCACGCAGCAAGGGGCTTGGCGGAGGTCGCAAATCGTTGTCGAGGGGTGGCAGTTCGTCGTGGGAGCAGTTTGTGAAATCCAACCCCGAGCGTACCTCAGACGGTGATAGGCAGCCGAGGAGGGTGAAAAAGCCATAATATTTGAGCGTTGATTTTCAGGGTGTTGGCCTGAGGGGGTTAAAATTAATCAAAAAAAGGTCGCGAAATATTTGCATGCTACAAAAAAACCTCCTATATTTGCACTCGCAACAAAGGAATAAGGCACCGTAGCTTAATTGAATAGAGCATCTGACTACGGATCAGAAGGTTCCAGGTTTGAGTCCTGGCGGTGTAACTCGAGAGCAATCTGTTTAACAGGTTGCTCTTTTTTTTGTTTATATATTTGCACCTCCCGACTTTTTCTACTACCTCTCTCTGTAACACATTTATTACCAGTACTTTGTCAAAATACCTCACGGTGCGAGTTTCGCTCTGCCGTGGGGCGTTTTGCGTTTTGTCCATGCTTCATGCTAGGTCTCGTCTGTCATTGCGGATCAAGTCTATTGCTGTCCGATAAAAACAAACAGCCCATAACAATTCGGTGCCAGAGGTATTTCTCT
>JBCQUH010000085.1:0-2486 GCA_047174185.1 Rikenellaceae bacterium
AAATTATTAAAATGAAAAAAATATGAAAAAAACAATCCTTTCAGCTTTAGCCGTGGTAGCCATGGTAAGCTGCTCGAAGAGCGACGAGACCTCGTTCACACAAACCGATGCAGAGGTGCGCATAAGCTCCTCAATCGCAACACGTACCATTGCCAACACGTGGGAGGCAGGCGACCAAATTGGTGTCTACATGACCACAAATGGTAGCGAAACGAAGTTTGATTTGGGTACAAACGTGCTCTACACCACAGTAAAAACTGATGGTGCCTTCGCTTCAACCACTCCGCTCTACTTTCCCTCATCGGGTTCGGTAGATTTGTTGGCCTACTATCCATACGTGGCGGGTACGACGGAGACCCCCTTCGCAATCACATCCTATCCAGTGAGTGTGGCAACGCAGACCGATCAAGGTGCTATCGACCTAATGAAGTCGGAGGTTACGGGTCAATCCAAGAGCGCAGATGCCGTGGTGATGAAGTTTGACCACAAACTATCACGCATTGCTCTAACCATCAAGAATGGTGGCGGTGTGACCGAAAGTGAACTCGAAGGGTTGGTCGTAACACTTTCGGGGACAAAAACAACAGCAACATACGACCTTCCCGCAACTAGCACCCCTATCGCCTTTGATAGTGAAACTGCTGCTGCGGATATTACAATGCTAACAGCAGCCAATGGACAAAGTGCCGAGGCGATTGTAATCCCACAAAGTGATCTATCAGCAACGCTAACATTCACAACCACAGACAACACATACTCTGCTGCCATCACAACCACAGAGTTCGTGATCGGCCAAGAGTACAACTACACTGTAACGGTCAATAATACAGGTATCTCGATCAGCAGCCCAACAATCAACGGTTGGGATTCAGATACTAACGACACGGATAATACGCTCGTTGCCTCACCTGTAGCAACCGTAGACTAATAAACCATACCTCCCCAAAACCAATTGCCGAGTCTTGCTGCGAGAAACAACTTCTCAGCAAGACTCGGCAATTTTTCATTAAACCTAAGGCTATATAACCCAGACCCTTTCGCACGAGAGGGTATCTTCCGACTCTAGGACTACCCAATATACCCCTGGCTCTTTGCAAGCACCCTTTATGGCATACTCCGATTTTGAGGGGTGGGATTTGTCGTAAACCATCTTGCCATCCGCGTTAAAGACCCTCACATTAATCTCGCTACCAAAGGCTGTTTGATCCACCGCGATCACGAGCTTGTCTCGACCTCTGATCGGTGTGTCGCTAAGCGAAAAGTGGTCGGAGTAGAGCTGCGCCATTGTGGCCTTTGGCTCCGACGGCGAGTATCTATATGCCCCCACCTCGGGGTCGGTCGTATATCTATTTGCGATACTATTTTTACCCAGTGGGTTCTCGGCCAAGAACTCATTGTTGGCAATATCACGACTATAGCTGCCATCGGTTTTGTATATATACGAGTCGTCGTTAACCTCACCATATATAATATTCTCCTTGAAGCTATAGCTTCGAGTGCCTTTGCCACCTCGGCTTCGCTCCGAGATGAGAATTGGCGAGCTGTCACTGTCGATTAGTACAGTATTTTGGTATATGTCGACCGAGGTTACAGGGTAGTTCACGCAGAATATAATCCCTTTGTCGTTGCGACTTATGTTGTTGCGACACACCACACCAGCATCATCTTGGACGGTGCAGAGCCAAAATAGGCCGTGCGCATTGTCGTGGCTATAGCTATATTGCCAAATTGTCTGTGGCGATCGAAGGTCGGCATCGTAGAGCGAGCCATCTGCGTCGGGCGACATATTTTTGTAACCCTCGTTGAATTGAAAAACCGTGCCTCGGCACGCCGCCGTAAAGATGGTGTTGCCCGTCATCCCCTCGCCATCGTGGCCAATGGCGGTCGTGTGACATAGATTGTTCTCAACAACTCCACCATCGAATAGTCTAAGGATCATGGCATTTTTGGAGATGTTGTAGATGAGATTGTTGGTCACTCGTGCACGTGTAATGCGCAGCAGTTGCCAATCGTCGCTACTAGGATATGGCTCCGAACCCATGTAGTACTCCGTTATGATCCCCTGATTGTCGCAGTCGTGGATGATGCAACCGTCGATCCAGATGTCGTCAAATCGACACTCGCCCTGCGATATATCCATGGAGCTAAATGCTATGCCTGCCGTCCGTTTGGCACTGCGGCTTTGACCCACGGTGCCCTTGATGTGATGGATGTGTAGATTCTTGAGGTAGATGTGTGACAACACCCCTGCCCCCGTGTCGGCAACAACATATATGCCACGTCGATCCCCCTCCTGCTCGGCATCGTTGACAATCTCAATGTCGTTGATCTCCCAATGCGATAGGTTGTATAGATAGATGGTCGCCTTGCCCTCCATGCCCCCTCCATCGAGCCGCGGAGCCGCGTCATGTGTGCCATAACTCTTTACGACGATGGGTGCCCCTTCGCATCCCGAACCCTTCGGTTCAAAAGAGCCAATCCACTCG
>JBCQUH010000040.1:0-17445 GCA_047174185.1 Rikenellaceae bacterium
CCGCCGTATGCGGAACCGCATGTACGGTGGTGTGGGAGGTCGCAGTGGGAGATAATCCCACTGCTCCTACCCGATTCTGCATATCGAGTGCTATTTTTTTGGGGAGATGTGGTAAATTTCGAGATAAAACTTATACCTTTGTTGTTGAGGTGTGGGGAGTTAATCTACCATGCTCTTTTTTGAGGTTAAATTTTATTGGTGTCAATTATGAATATATTGCGACGAATCGTGCTATGTGCGGTGGTGCTATCGCAGATGGTGTTGGGCTATGGTGTGCAGGCGCAGAATCTGCCCAAAGATCTGTTTCGAAGTAAAGAGGAGTTGAAGCGTGACCATGTGGAGTTCCGCTCTGTGGTGAAGCGCAAGGGCGAGTCGGCCGAAAAGATCTCGGTCGATGTGTCGGGGTGGCAGACCCTTAGTCTGCGGTCGTGGGGTACCGAGGATGGTATAAGCTACGATCAGTCGGCTTGGGCTAACGCCTATCTTGTAAAGGGCGATGGCACGAAGGTTCGGCTCTCGGATATGAAGTTCCTCTATGGCAACACTCGATATGGAGCGCCAAAGCGAAATATCGGATTTAGCGAGGGTCCAATTGTGATTAATGGCGAACTATTTGAGCATGGCGTGGCGATGCATGCCGAGGCCGAGATCGTGGTCGACATCGCAGGTGAATATACGACGTTGGAGGCGGAGGTGGGAATTGAGGATAGTGGCTCTCCAGCCTCGTCGGTTATCTTTATTGTTCAAAATATGTCGGCTCGTTCCAAGAGTGAGGAGCTGTTTGCACGCTATCCTACGCAGATGGGTGCGATGGTGGCGTTGGGGCGAGCAGATCTCGAGGCGTGGATGAATAGCGGCAACGATGCCTCGTATGAACGTGACGCTGCGTTGACGGCGGTTAAGACGCTGCGAGATGGTGCGGCATATAGCGCCAAGATTGCCGCGGTCGAGGGGGGCGTAGAGCATCGGATCGCAGCGTATGTCGACATTGTCTGTCAAGTGGAGCGCATCAACGATTTGAACAATAGGTTGAAGTTTGTCGATGTGAAGAGTGTTCGTCGTGCTTTCGACGATATGAAAAAGGTGGCGGGATACGATGTCGAGTGCTATGAGTCGAAGATGAAGCAGCTGGAGAGTGCCGAGCCATTTGATCTATATAGTGGTGATGACGCAGATCTTGTGGCGGCCGAGAGCTTTCTCTCGTTGGCGCGCGAGATATTGTTGTCGAACAAGGCGCTGGATAATGATCGGATCATATTGAGCCGCTATTCGTTGGGTTCGCAGGGGCGTAGTGCAACGGCACCGCTGTTGGGTACGCAGGCCAATAACTGGACAAATCAGATGTCGGCCGTGCGCGTGGGGTTCGATGCCCAGATCGCTCAGATGAGTAATCTGCGAGGCGAGAAGCCGCACTTCGAGACGATCTATAAACCCGAGATTGCAGCGCCACTCACCGATTTGATGCTCCATTGGGATGGAGATCGGATCCTCTTCACCTCGATCAACGACGATACGCTGTGGGATATCTTCGAGGTGGGGGTCGATGGCGAGGGGTTGCGCGAGGTTATCGATGTCGACGAACCAGATCTGGAGTTCTTCGACGCTACGTTTCTGCCCAATGGCAAATTTATCGCCAACTCAAATATTGGATATCAGGGTGTGCCGTGTGTTCATGGTACCGCGCCCGTGGGAAATATGGTGCTCTTCGACCCCAAAGATGGGTCGATGCGTCGTTTGACATTTGACCAAGATGCCAATTGGCACCCTGTGGTGGCCAACAACGGTAAGGTGATGTATGTGAGGTGGGAGTATACCGATCTGACCCACTACTTCTCGCGTATCACCATGCATATGAACCCCGATGGTACGGAGCAGAAGGCGCTCTACGGTAGTGGCGGTTTCTTTCCCAATTCGACCTTCGATATTCAGCCGTTGCCAGGTAATACGTCGAAGTTTATCGGTGTGATATCGGGTCACCACGGCGTGGCGCGATCGGGGCGTTTGATGCTGTTTGACCCTGCGAAGTCGCGCAAAAAGAGCGAGGGTATAGCTCAGGAGATACCATTCTCGACTCGCCCAATCGACCCCATTATCCGCGACGGATTGGTCAATGGTGTGTGGCCTCAATTCCTCAAACCACATCCAGTGACGGATAAGTATTTTTTGGTTACGGCCAAGCTGTCGGACAAGTCGTTATGGGGTGTATATTTGGTCGATATATATGATAATATGACCCTTATTGCCGAGTGCGAAGGCGAGGGGTTGATCAATGCGATATATCTTCAGAAGCGTGATACTCCGCCTGCGATCCCCGACAAGGTCGATCTGTCGTCGACGCAGGCTTCGGTCTATATTCAAGATATTTACGAGGGCGAGGGTCTGCCTGGGGTGCCGCGTGGTACGGTCAAGAAGCTACGTGTCTTTGCCTATGAGTATGCCTATGTTCGCTCACCGTCGAACCATATTGCCCAAGGAATTCAGTCGGGATGGGACATCAAACGCCTATTGGGCGAGGTGGATGTCAATGTCGATGGCTCGACTATCTTTGAGATACCTGCCAATACGCCTGTGTCGTTGCAGCCGCTCGATTCGCTGGGGCAGGCTATGCAGTGGATGCGTAGTTGGTTCACGGCTATGCCTGGCGAGGTGGTGTCGTGTGTGGGGTGCCACGAGGATCAAAATACTATTGCGCTGCCCAAACGCAGCGAAGCGTCGCAGCAGAGCCCTCAGCCGATTGTGGCATGGGAGGGTGGCGTGCGCCCATTCACCTATGAGTTGGAGGTGCAGCCTGTTTTGGATCGGGCGTGTGTGGGGTGTCATAACTCCAATTCGCAATTGTTGAACTTCGAGGGGGGCATTGCGGATGATGGCGGTGGATTCCCCGACCTCGAACTGCAATTCTCGAAGAGCTATCTTAATCTCCATCCATTCGTTAGTCGCCAAGGGCCCGAGGCCGATGCTTTGGTGATGAAGCCCTATGAGTATCACGCCTCGACGAGCGAGCTTATTCGTATACTTCGCAATGGTCACCATGGCGTAGAACTTGCCGATGCTCAGTGGCGGACGTTGTATGCATGGATCGACCTTAATGCTCCATATCATAGCGCCTTTGTGCAGAATGATTTGGGGGGGTATAACCAGATAGATCGTCGTCGCGAGTTGTCGATGTGCTACAACAATATCGATGTCGATTGGTTGCAGGAGATCGAGAATCGTGCGAAGTATCTGGAGTCGAAGGGTGCGATCGAGGCGGTGGTGCCCGACTACGAAGCGCCCACATATCGCGAGGCTAAGGCCAAGGGGTGGCCATTCGATGCCACAGAGGCCGAGGCTATGCAGCAGGCGTTGGGCGAGAGTCGCAAAGAGATAGATCTGGGCGAGGGTGTGAAGATGGTATTCCGCCTAGTGCCAGCAGGTCAATTTGTGATGGGTAGCAATGAGGGTGGCGCGGAGAGTGCTCCGCAGTGCCGTGTGAAGATCGACAAGCCATTTTGGATGGGCGAGATCGAGGTTACTAACCAGCAGTACAACGCTCTGGTTCCCGACCACGATAGCCGCTACATGGCGCAGTTCTGGAAGGATCACACGGGGCCTGGTTACGAGGCTAATCGCCCCAACCAACCCGTTATTAGAGTTAGCTACGACCAGATGGAGGCCTTCTGCGAGGCGTTGTCGGCCAAGGTGGGACTGAGTGTTAAATTGCCCACCGAGGCGCAGTGGGAGTGGGCGGCTCGTGCAGGGTCGCAAGAGGCGTTCTGGTTTGGCGCGGTGGATGCCGACTTCGGAGCCTACGAGAATATGGCCGATGTGCAGCTCGAGAAGATGGCTGTGTCGGGTGTGAACCCTCGTCCGATGTCGAAATCGGGTGCGCTGTTTAAGTACTACAACTACCTGCCCAAGAGCGAGGAGGTCGACGATGGCGAGATGATACAGGCCGAGGTGGGGCGCTACAAGCCCAACCCTTGGGGGTTGTACGATATGTTGGGCAACGTTCGCGAGATGACATCGTCGGATTATATCCCATATCCCTACAAGAGGGAGGTGAGCACCGCACATGTTGATAAGGTGGTGCGCGGTGGATCGTGGATCGATAGGGCGAAGTTCTCGACCAGCTATTCGCGCAAATCGGTTGCACCATGGCAGCCCTCGAATAATGTCGGATTCCGCCTCATAATCGAGGAGTGATAGGGGTGTATTAATCTGTTTTTTCTTGCGTTGCAACCATATTTATGTAATTACAAGAAAAAACAGATTTTTAACACAAAAAAAACACCTCGAAAAATTATCACAATTCATTTTTTATTACTACCTTTGCACCATAAACGCACGGGGCGGTTAAGAAAAGGGGGGGGAGGTGCAGTTTAAAGAGGAGGGGATATAAGAGGTATGAGAAAAAGAGAGTTGACAACAGTAGCGATTGAGCAGATTTTTGCTCAGAACGGCATCAATGAGTGGATGGCGTGGGGATTCTGTTTTTAATATATTTTTAATTTTAGTAACCAATATGGTTACTTTTTTTTTGCAATAACAAAAGACAAAGAGGTGAAAACACTACTCAAAGGGGCTAAATACTACACTAGACAGCAGATTTGTCGAGGTGACATCGCTATTGAAGATGGCGTGATAACGAATATTTCGAGCTGTGGTGATGTGTGCAATGAGCAGTTCGATCGTGTGGTCGATCTCGATGGGTGTGTGGTGTTTCCAGGCTTTGTCGATGTCCATGTTCACCTGCGCGAACCAGGCTTTTCGTATAAGGAGCGTATCGCTTCGGGAACGCGAGCTGCGGCACGTGGAGGGGTGACCACGCTCTTTACGATGCCCAATTTGTCGCCAGCGCCCGATTCGTTGGAGAATTTGGCCGAGCAACAGCGACTCATCGAGCAGGATGCTGTGGTGAATGTGATACCTTACGCCTCGATTACCAAGGGGCAGAAGGGGTGTGGCGAGTTGGTCGACTTCGAGGCGTTGGCAGCTGCCGTGTGTGGCTTCTCGGACGATGGTCGTGGGGTGCAGAGTGCGGAGCTAATGCGCGAGGCGATGTGTGAGGCCAAGCGTGTGGGGCGGCCGATCGTGGCGCACTGCGAGGTGGATGATCTGCTGTTTGGTGGATATATCCACGATGGAGAGTATTGCAAGGCGAATGGATACAAGGGGATCTGCTCCGAGAGCGAGTGGGCACAGGTCAAACGAGATATAGAGTTGGTGGAGCAGACAGGGTGTCAATACCATGTGTGTCATGTCTCGACCAAGGAGAGTGTAGAGCTGGTGCGCGAGGCCAAGGCCAAGGGGTTGAAGGTGAGCTGCGAGACGGCGGCACACTATCTGTTGATGTGCGACGGGGATCTGCAAGAGGATGGACGATTCAAGATGAACCCTCCGATCCGTAGTGCCGCAGATCGCGATGCACTGTTGAGAGGCATTGTCGATGGCGCAGTGGAGGTTGTGGCGACGGATCATGCCCCCCATTCGGCCGAGGAGAAGTCGAGAGGATTGGCTGGTAGTGCCTTTGGGATAGTTGGGATTGAGACGACATTTGCACTGTTGTACACCTATTTGGTCTTGCGAGACGTTATAACTCTGAATCAATTGGTGGAGTTGATGTCGACATCGCCACGTCGATTGTTCGCAGTTGGTGGAGGTGTGATTGAGGTGGGTGCCGATGCTGATTTGGTGGCGATGGATTTGGAGACGGAGTATAAGATAGATCCTGCGGAATTTTTGTCGCAGGGACGCGCTACACCATTTGAGGGTTGGAGCGTTAAGGGGCGCACTCGCATGACGATGGTGGCAGGCGAGATGGTCTACGAAGATTTGAGATAAAGAGATTAAAATAAAATATGTACGAGATGAAACCTTACAACAAAAAAATTATTCTTGAGAATGGTCTTGAGTTCTATGGCTATGGCTTTGGAGCTGATTGCGAGACTATTTGTGAAGTGGTGTTTAACACCTCGATGGTGGGATACCAGGAGATCTTGTCGGATCCATCGTATACGGATCAAGCCGTAGTGATGACCTATCCGTTGATCGGAAATTACGGAACGGCAGAGGAGGATTATGAGACTAAATTTCCGTCGATCGGAGGAATGATTGTGCGCGAATACAACGATAGCCCTTCGAATTTCCGCTACACTAAGACGTTGAGTGAGGTGTTGGAGGAGCATAATATCCCAGCGATTGAGGGGATAGACACTCGTCAGTTGACACGTATTATCCGCGATGAGGGGTCGCAGCGAGTAATGATTACCGATGCAGCAACCCCATTGGAGGAGGCTGTGGAGCGTCTGCGCACTACGGAGTTGCCTACGGATATGGTCTCTCGCGTTAGTTGCAAGAAGCGTTGGTTCTCGCGTACGGCAAACCATCAATATGATGTGGTGGCTATCGACTGCGGAATTAAACACAATATCATCCGCTGCTTGAATCAGAAGGGGTGTAATGTGACGGTAGTGCCTTATAACACGACGTTGGAGGAGATCATGTCGTTGAAGCCTGATGGCGTCTTTTTGTCGAATGGTCCAGGTAATCCAGAGTATGTGATTCCTGTTATTGAGGTTGTTAAGTCGTTGCGCGGATTGGTGCCGGTCTTTGGAATCTGTATGGGTCACCAGATGATCTCGTTGGCCTATGGCGCGAAGGTCTTTAAAATGAAGTTCGGTCATCGTGGAGGTAACCATCCAGTGATGCATTTGGAGAGTGGCAAGGTGGAGATCACGAGCCAGAACCATAGCTATGCGGTGGATACCGATTCACTGAAGAGTACGAAGTTGGAGAGCACGCACTATAATATTTTGGATAATACGTCGGAGGGCGTGGAGTGTAAGGCGGACAGAGTATTCTCTGTACAGTATCACCCTGAGAGTGCACCAGGGCCAAACGACAGCACATACCTATTTGATAAGTTTATAAAAATGATGGAGGAGCACAAAAATGCCTAAACGTACAGATATCAAAAAAGTGATGGTGATTGGATCGGGTCCAATTGTCATCGGTCAAGCAGCAGAGTTTGATTATTCAGGAACTCAAGCGTGTCTAGCTCTTAAAGAGGAGGGCTATGAAGTAGTGTTGGTTAACTCCAATCCAGCGACCATCATGACCGATACCAACATTGCGGATAAGGTCTATATGGAGCCATTGACGTTGGAGTATGTTGCCAAGATTATCCGTTTCGAGCGTCCCGATGCTATCATCCCTGGATTGGGTGGCCAGACAGGATTGAATTTGGCTGTTCAGTTGGCTAAGAAGGGTGTGTTGGATGAGTGTCAGGTCGAGATTCTGGGTACGTCGTTCGAGAGTATCGAGATGGCTGAGGATCGCGAGATGTTTAAGGATTTGTGTCAGCGTCTGGGTGAGCCAGTGTTGCCATCGGTTATTACGACGACTATCGAGGAGGCTGTTGTTGCGGCCAAGGAGATTGGCTATCCAGTGGTGTTGCGTCCAGCCTTTACGCTGGGTGGAACAGGTGGTGGATTTGCCGACGATGAGCCGCAGTTGCGCGATATGATGCGCACGGCATTGGCACTATCGCCCGTGAGTCAGGTGTTGGTCGAGAAGAGCATCAAGGGTTACAAGGAGATCGAGTATGAGGTAATGCGTGATGCCAACGATACGGCTATCGCGGTTTGTAATATGGAGAATATCGACCCTGTAGGAGTGCATACGGGAGACTCTGTGGTGGTTGCGCCTAGCCAGACGTTGACCAATAAGGAGTATCAGATGTTGCGTGACTCGTCGTTGAAGTTGATCCGCGAGTTGAAGATCGAGGGTGGCTGTAATGTACAGTTTGCACTCGACCCGTTGTCGTTCCAATACTTTTTGATCGAGGTCAATCCTCGTGTGTCTCGTTCGTCGGCTTTGGCCTCGAAGGCTACGGGTTATCCGATCGCTCGCGTGAGTGCGAAGATTGCAATCGGAATGCACTTGCATGAGATTATGATCGCCAATACACCAGCGTCATTTGAGCCAACTTTGGATTATGTGGTGTCGAAGATCGCTCGCTTCCCATTCGATAAGTTCACCGATGTGTCGAACAGTTTGGGGACACAGATGAAGGCTACGGGTGAGGTTATGGCTGTGGGTCGTACGATGGAGGAGTCGTTGTTGAAGGCGATCCGTTCGTTGGAGACAGGTGTTTGTCATCTCTATCACAAGAAGTTCGATCGTATGTCTAACGATGATATGTTGTTCTACATTAAGGATGGAACCGATGATCGTTTGTTTGCTGTGGCGCAGTTGATTCGCAACGGTGTCGATTTGGGTTTGATCTACGACGCCTCGAAGATCGATATGTTCTTCTTAGAGAAGTTCTCAAATATTGTAGCGTTCGAGAGTGTTGTAGCGGCAAATATTGGCGACCTTGATACTCTTAAGGATGCCAAGAAGATGGGCTTTAGCGATAAGTATATCGGACAGTTGTGGGGGCGCAGTGAGGCTGAGATGTATCAGTTGCGCAAGGCTGAGGGTATCTATCCAGTATATAAAATGATCGATACTTGTGCTAGCGAGTTCAAATCATATGTGCCATATTTCTATTCGACCTACGAGACTGAGAATGAGTCGGTAGTGAGCAATCGAGAGAAGATCGTAGTTTTGGGTTCAGGCCCTATTCGTATCGGTCAGGGAGTGGAGTTTGACTACTCTACGGTACACGCCATTTGGTCGATCCGTGACGCTGGTTACGAGGCGATTATTATCAACAACAATCCCGAGACTGTCTCGACGGATTATACAACGTCGGATAAGTTGTACTTCGAGCCATTGATGGTCGAGGATGTGATGAATATCTTGGATTACGAGAAGCCTAAGGGTGTTGTCGTGTCGTTGGGTGGTCAGACAGCTATCAACTTGGCTGAGCCATTGGCGAAGTTGGGAGTGCCGATCATCGGAACAGGTGTTGAGGCGATCCGCAATGCCGAGGATCGTGGCTGCTTCGAGAAGATCATGGAGGAGTTGAAGATCCCACAGCCTCAGGCTGAGGCGGTGACCGACATCGAGGCAGGAGTTGCTGCGGCAGAGCGCATTGGTTACCCTGTGTTGGTTCGTCCTAGCTATGTGTTGGGAGGTCGTGCGATGCAGATTGTAAGCTGCGAGGAGCGTCTGCGTCACTATCTGCTGTCGGCCGTTGAGGTCAATGTTGACTCTCCAGTGTTGGTCGATCGCTATATTCGCGGTAAGGAGTTGGAGGTAGATGCAATTTGCGATGGCAAGGAGGTCTATATCCCAGGAATCATGGAGCATGTCGAGCGTACGGGTATCCACTCGGGTGACTCTATCTCGGTCTATCCAACCTTCTCGGTTAGTCAAGCGGTCAAGGATAAGATTGTGGAGTATACTAAGGCGTTGGGTCTGCGTATCGGAATCATTGGACTCTATAATATACAGTTTATCTTGGACGAAAAGGAGGAGGTGTATGTGATCGAGGTCAACCCTCGTTCGTCGCGTACGGTGCCCTTCTTGTCGAAGTCGACAGGTGTTCAGATGGCCGATATCGCTACGCGTGTGATCTTGGGTCGCACGCTTAAGGAGCAGGGCATCACCGAGACTATCGGTGCTGAGCGTAAGAGGTGGTTTGTGAAGGCTCCAGCCTTCTCGTTTGCCAAGATCCGCGGTATGGAGTCATATCTGTCACCCGAGATGAAGTCTACGGGCGAGGCGATTGGTTACGACAACCGTTTGACACGTGCGTTGTATAAGGCGTTGCAGTCGTCGGGTATGGCGGTTGCTAACTATGGAACAATTTTGGTTACGATTGCCGACGATGATAAACCAACGGCTCTGCCATTGGTGAAGCGTTTCTACGATTTGGGATTCAATATCGAGGCGACGAGCGGAACAGCGGAGTATCTTCGTAACCACGGTATCCGCACACGTGTACGTCAGAAGATCTCGAGCAATAGCACCGAGATCATCGAGGCGTTGCGCAAGGGTCATGTCAACTATATTATCAATACGAATGATATAAATCAGCACAATGCACGTCTGGATGGATATGATATTCGTCGTGCAGCGGTTGAGAACTCGGTGACGGTATTTACGTCGTTGGAGACGGTGAAGGTGTTGTTGGATGTGTTGGAGGAGATTACCTTTGGAGTCTCTACGATCAACGCGGAATAATCGGAATGGCCAATGTATAAGAGAGGAGTCTATAAGGTTGTTGGCAATCGACAACTTACGGATAGTATCTACGATATGCGTTTGTCGGGAGATACTCAATATATTACTGCGTCAGGGCAGTTTGTCAATATCGAGTTGGCGGGGCACTATTTGCGCCGCCCAATCTCGGTTTGCGACTACTCGGATGGCGAGATACGAATTATTTATAAGGTTGTAGGTGCTGGAACACGCGACATGAGTGAGTTGCAAGAGGGTGCGCAGTTGGATCTGTTGACAGGTTTGGGCAATGGGTTTTCGGTTCTGCCACGCGTTCACCGTCCGCTGTTGGTTGGTGGAGGAGTTGGAATTCCACCACTTTATAACCTGTGTAAGAGGTTGTTGGCCGCAGGCAAGAGGCCAAGTGTTGTGTTGGGCTTCAACCGCGCGGATGAGATCTTTATGCGCGAGGATTTTGAGGCTTTGGGTGTCGAAGTTGTTGTTACGACGGTCGATGGATCGGTTGGCACGAAGGGCTTTGTGACGGCTGCTTTTGGGTCGTTGGAGTTTGACTTTATCTATACGTGTGGCCCTCAGCCGATGTTGAAGGCGATCTACGACGCTACCCCCTCGGTTGGTGGCGAGTATAGCTTCGAGGAGCGCATGGGTTGCGGTTTTGGCGCATGCGTTGGTTGTACGTGCAAGACGAAGTATGGCAATAAGAGAATTTGTAAAGATGGTCCAGTGTTGGATAGAGAGGAGATAATATGGTAAACGAATTTGATTTGAGCGTTTCGCTGTGTGGTCTGGAGTTGGATAATCCGATTGTTCCAGCAAGTGGCACGTTTGGCTATGGCGAGGATTTCAAGGATTTTTATGATATTAATATCTTGGGTTCGTTCTCGTTTAAGGGTACTACTCAGCAGCCACGCTTTGGTAATCCGACACCTCGAATTGCTGAGTGTGAGGGTGGCGTTATCAACTCTGTAGGGTTGCAGAACCCAGGTGTTGACAAGGTTATAAGCCGTATTTTGCCAGCCATGAAGGGGTACTTCCGCAAACCTGTAATCGCCAATATTAGCGGTTTCTCGGTGGATGAATATGTCTATTGCTGCGAGCGAATGGATAAGCAGGATCAGGTGGGCATCATTGAGGTTAATGTTAGCTGCCCCAATGTGAGCCATGGAGGAATGAGTTTTGGAACATCGCCGATCCATGCAGCCGAGGTTACGCGTGCGGTGAAGGCGGTGACCAGCAAGCCAGTCTTTATTAAGTTGAGTCCCAATGTTACCGACATTGTCGAGATCGCGCGCGCGTGTGAGGATGCAGGAGCCGATGGAATCTGTTTGATCAATACGTTGATGGGTATGCGTATCGATACGCTGCGTCGTCGAGCTGTTATCGCCAATAAGATGGGTGGTTTTTCTGGCCCTGCGGTATTCCCGATCGCTGTTCGCATGGTCTATCAGGTGAGCAAGGCGTGTAAGATCCCTGTGATGGGTTGTGGTGGTGTGTCGAGTGCAGCGGATGTTATCGAGATGATGATGGCAGGAGCTACGGCGGTGCAGGTGGGAGCGGAGAATATGCGCAATCCATATGCCTGCAAGGAGATTATCGAGGCGTTGCCAGCAGAGATGGAGCGTCTGGGAATCAAGTCACTAAGAGAGATAATAGGTGTTGTAAAGTAATAAAAATAGATTAGATATGAAGAGCGGAGATGTAATTATCGCGTGTGACTTTGCCAGTGCAGAGGAGACATACGCATTTTTGGATAAGTTTGATGGCGTTGAGCGTAAGCCCTATGTCAAGATCGGAATGGAGTTGTTCTATGCCGAGGGTCCCGCTATTGTGCGAGCAATCAAGGCAAAAGGTCATCCGATATTTTTGGATTTGAAGTTGCACGATATTCCAAATACTGTTAAAAAGGCGATGAACGTGTTGTCGCGTTTGGATGTCGATATCTGTAACCTTCATGCCGCAGGTACTGTGGAGATGATGCGTGCAGCATTGGAGGGGTTGACACGTGCCGATGGTACACGTCCACTGTTGTTGGCCGTTACGCAGTTGACCTCGACTAGCGAGGAGCGTATGCAGCGCGATTTGTTGATCGACGCTACGATCGGTGATACAATTGTACATTATGCCAAGAATGCTCAGCAGGCAGGTTTGGATGGTGTCGTTTGCTCTCCATTGGAGTCTCAGATGGTGCACGAGGCGTGTGGCGAGGAGTTCTTGACCGTAACACCAGGTATCCGTTTTGCCGATGGCGAGGTGGCCGATCAGGTTAGGGTTACAACCCCTGCTAAGGCTCGCGAGATTGGTTCGAACTATATCGTTGTGGGTCGTCCAATCACCGCTGCTGCCGATCCTGTGGCGGCTTACGAGCGTTGTGTGGCAGAGTTTGTGCGTGGTGAGTAGTTGGTGTTTAACTAAAATTACTTACTGAGATGAAAAAGATTACAATGTTTATTCAGGAGCGCTGCCCCTACTGCGTCAAGGCGTTGGGATATATTGCCGAGGTGCGCAGCGAGGTGCCAGAGTTGACCTCGATAGAGGTTGAGGTGCACGATGAGTTGAAGGAGGCGGAGTTTGCCGACGGGTTCGACTACTATTATGTGCCGACATTCTATATCGACGGTGAGAAGGTGCACGAGGGTGGCATATCTCGTGATGAGGTGGAGAGGCTGCTGCGCAAGGCGCTGTAGAGAGCATAGTTGGTATACAACCTAATGGCTAAATATATGAAGCGACTAACCCTAATTTTTGCGGTTATGGCTCTGCTGCTAACCACAGCAGAGCTATCAGCCCGCAAGGCCGTAGTGCCCAACAATCCGATCATTAAGATTGATGATCCGAACTTTTTGTACCTTGCCGATCCTGCGGCCGAGGTGTTCAATGGCCGAGTATATGTATATTGCTCGCACGATCAACCCGACGCGGTGGGGTATGGCCAGATGCAGGATTATGTAGTTCTGGAGTCGAAGGATCTCAAGAACTGGACGAACCATGGTGTGGTGCTCCGCCCACGTGAATATTCGTGGGCAGATGGTCAGATGAATGCCCCCGATGCTGCATATAAGGATGGTTGGTACTACTACTATTTCCCATATGACAAGACACACGTTGGAGTCTCGAAGAGTCGTAACCCTGAAGGGCCATGGGAGGAGGCGGTGAGCGATAAGATCACCTCGATCTTTGACCCAACGGTATTTGTCGACGACGATGGTCAGGCATATATATATGGTAACGACCACAAAATCGATATCGGCGATAAGGGTTGGCACGTGATGGGTGCCAAGCTAAAGCCCAATATGTTGGAGCTGGATGGTGATTGGCACAGATTGAGTGAGGAGGAGGTCAACGAGGCAGTTCATATCTTCAAGCGTAACGGTATATATTACTTTACGGCGCGCAAAGGGATTCAGACTGGTTACTTTATGGCCGATAATCCGATGCCGACCAAGGATAAGGGTTATGCCCAATTTATGGGTTATATCACACCACCTCAAAAAGATGCACCAGCGCACAACTCATTTATCGAGTTCAAGGGCAATTGGTATATCTTCTATCAGAGGGGCGATGTGAACAATGGAACGAATCACCGTCGTTCGGCCTGTTTCGATGTATTGCACTTTAATGCGGATGGCACGATTGTGCCCGTGGAGTATACGGTCAATGAGGAGTATTTGAATGTAAATCTAAAAAAATAAAGATATTATGGAGAAGAGTATAGCAAAGGATTTGCTCTCGATTAGAGCGGTTTTCCTACGACCACAAGAGCCTTTTACATGGGCTAGCGGAATTAAGAGTCCAATCTATTGCGACAACCGTTTGACGTTGAGTGCCCCCGAGGTTCGCGACCACGTGGAGGCAGGGTTGGCAAAGATCGTCAAGGAGAAGTTTCCCGAGGCAGAGGTGTTGATGGGTACGTCGACCGCAGGTATTGCCCATGCAGCGATCACTGCGACAATTCTTAATATGCCGATGGGCTATGTGCGCAGTGGTTCGAAGGATCACGGCCGTGGTAACCAGATCGAGGGTCGTTTGGAGGCTGGTCAGAAGGTTGTTGTGATCGAGGATTTGATCTCGACGGGCGGTTCATGTATCGAGGTTGTCAATGCATTGCGTGAGGCTGGAGCCGAGGTGTTGGGTATCGCGAGCATCTTTACATATGGTATGAAGAAGGGTGTTGAGAGGTTGGAGGCTGCAGGCGTAGTCAACTACTCGTTGTCGAATCTCGACGCATTGGTCGAGGTTGCAGTTGAAGAGAAGTATATCGCAGAGGAGGATCGCGCACGATTGTTGAAGTTCCGCGATATGCCATCGGACGAGAGTTGGATGAAGTAAAACCTAAACCTAAAAATATTATGCGACACCTAATTGACCCTACCGATCTGTCGGTTCGCGAGACCAACGAGATCATCGCATTGGCGCTAGACATCATCGCCGATCGCCAGAAATATAGCAGCGTCTGCCGCGGCAAGAAGCTTGCTACACTTTTTTATGAGCCATCGACTCGTACACGTTTGAGCTTTACATCGGCCATGATGGAGCTTGGTGGCAACGTTATAGGCTTCTCGGATGCCTCGTCGTCGTCGGCCTCTAAGGGTGAGACGGTGGCCGATACGGTGCGTGTCATTAGCTGTTTTGCCGATATTATTGCGATGCGTCACTTCAAGGAGGGTGCGCCATTGGTGGCTTCGCGCTATGGGTCGATACCTGTTATCAATGCAGGTGATGGGTCGCACGCCCACCCCACGCAGACGCTTACCGATCTGTTGACTATCAAGAGAGAGAAGGGTACGTTGGATGGCCACACAATCGGTTTTTGTGGCGATCTGAAGTTCGGTCGCACGGTTCACTCGCTTATCAAGGCGTTGGCGCGCTATGAGGGGATCAAGGTTGTGTTGATCGCCCCCAAGGAGTTGCAGCTGCCCGACTACATGTTGCATGACTTCTCGGAGTCGTCGTCGATTGAGTTCCGCGAGGTGGAGACGATGGAGGAGGTGATGGGCGAGTTGGATATTTTGTATATGACACGTGTGCAGAAGGAGCGTTTCTTCGACGAGGATGAGTTCGATAGACTGAAAGATTCGTTTATCTTGACCCCCGAGAAGTTGAAGCCTGCCAAGGCGGATATGACTATTTTGCATCCGCTGCCACGTGTGAACGAGATTACGCCCGATGTGGATGCCGATCCGCGTGCGGCATACTTCCGTCAGGTTGAGAATGGTAAGTTCGTGCGTATGGCTTTGATTTGCAAGCTATTGGAGTGGCGAGATCTGCCCTCGAACTGTTCGGCTGATGCCAAGGTTAAGGTGGTGTCGAGTGGACTGTTGTGCACCAACCGTCGTTGTATAACCTCGACCGAGGAGGTGCCAGCCGACTTCTATGTCGATGGTCAGAGCATTACGCGTTGCACCTATTGCGACGCTAAGGCGAAGATCACAAAGTAGATATTTTAGAACCTAACCAACCTAAATAACCTAACCCATGAAGAGGCGTAACGAATTTTTCGCGATGGCCTCGGCCGTGCCGTTGCTATTTGCAGGGTGTGCCGAGAGCGTGTCAGAGAGTCCCAATGTGATATTGATCTTGGCCGATGATATTGGCTATGGCGATATTGCAGCGTTGGGCAACAATATAATCCAGACCCCCAATCTTGATAGGCTACACTCCCAGAGTGTGAGCTTCTCGCAGTATCATGTCTCGCCCACTAGCTCACCTACGCGTGCAGCGTTGATGACGGGTCGTCACAATGACAATACGGGTGTGTGGCATACGGTCAACGGTCGCTCGTTGATCTTGGAGCGCGAGACGACCATGGCGCAGATATTCCGCGACAATGGTTATGCTACGGCTATCTTCGGCAAGTGGCATCTGGGCGATAATTACCCATTCCGTCCCGAGGATAAGGGGTTCGAGGAGTCGTTGGTGATTCAGGGTGGTGGCGCAGGTCAGACGATGGATTATTGGGATAATGACTACTTCGATGATACATATCACCACGATGGTGAGCAGGTGCAGATCGATGGTTACTGCAACGATGTGTGGTTCGATGGTGCGCGTCGTTTTATTGCCGATAGTAAGGCGGAGCGCAAACCCTTCTTCTGTTATTTGGCTACCAACGTAGCTCATTCGCCATATTGGGTTGCCGATGAGTACTCGGCACCTTATAAGGGTGTGGAGAATGTGGTGCACCCCGAGTTTTATGGAATGATTACCAATTTGGATGAACATATCGGAGAGTTGACGGCCTATCTGGAGTCGATCGATTTGATGGATAATACGATCATCATCTTCACCACCGACAACGGCACGGCACAGGGTGCAAAGGTCGAGGGGCATCGTCTGGATGGCTATGTCTCGAAGGGGCAGAATGACGGTATGCGAGGTATCAAGGCTAGTATGTATGAGGGCGGCCACCGAGTGCCACTCTTCATCCACTGGAAGGGTGGTAAAATCTCTGTGGCACAAGATATTGGGGAGTTGACGGCACATTATGATATTTTGCCAACCCTCATTGATATGTGTGGGTTGACGGTGTGCGATGATGTAGCGGCGAAGATGGATGGTCAGACTTTGTGGCCACTTATCAAGGGCGATAGCTCGAAGTTCGTGAACCGATTCATGGTTGTCGACTCCAATCGCAATGACGCTCCACGCAAGTGGTTCCGCACCTCTGCGATGTTGGATAATTGGCGTTTGGTCTGCGACGAGCAGCAGGAGATGGAGCTTTACGACGTGAGTGTTGACCCTGAACAACGTCATAATATTGCTGATCAACACCCTGATAGGGTGGCGCAGATCGCTGCACTCTATGATGAGTGGTGGGAGTGTAACTCGCCAAACTTTGTCGAGGAGCCATATTTTATTATAGGTAATAGCGCTCAGAATCCAACGACGCTCTACTGCCACGATTGGCATACGGAGGGGACTAGCCCTTGGCAGCAGAACCATATCCGCACGGGGTATACCGACAATGGCCACTGGTTGGTTAAGGTTGACGAGGAGGGGGAGTATGAGTTCCGACTTCGTCGTTGGCCTGTGGAGTCGGGTCTGAAATTGCACGACAAGGCTACCGTTCGTCCAGCTCGCGAGGGTACGAGTGTTACGGCAAGTGTGGCTGGTAGGTCGTTGCCCATAACCTCGGCCGAGATTGCGATCCAAGGTGTCGAGCGTTCGGTGGATGTTGCGCAGGGGGCGGAGTATGCTCGATTTAGAGTCAACCTAAAGCGTGGCGAGACGCAGCTTAAGACATGGTTCAAGATGGATGGTCGCAGCGATATTGGTGCCTACTATGTCGAGATCGAGAAGTTGTAGGCAGTATTGATATAGAGTATA
This sequence comes from Rikenellaceae bacterium, assembly GCA_047174185.1. GTDB lineage: Bacteria > Bacteroidota > Bacteroidia > Bacteroidales > Rikenellaceae > Alistipes. Next base: position 17,437 of record JBCQUH010000040.1, read on the forward strand.
ACGAGAGAG
>JBCQUH010000041.1:0-16555 GCA_047174185.1 Rikenellaceae bacterium
GAGTTTTACCTCTCTTTCCTCTCTGAAAAAATATTTTATCTCATTCCCTGCAACACTTCAACTCCTCAGTTGCATTTACAAGTTGAATTTAGGATCAAATAACATCTTTGCAATTATAATAATTATTGGTAGCGAGATGGCTGTGCGGATCAGATAGATCACAAACAGATCGCGTAGGTTGAGCGGGATGGTCGATTTGAGGATGACCGCTCCCGTCTCGGTGAGGTAGAGCAGCTGGCTTACGCTCAACGCTCCGATGATAAACTTCGTGATGGTGGCCACATCGCTGCCCGATACCATGATCGAGGGGATGAACATATCGGCAAATCCCATCAATACCGCTGGTGCCGCCTCTGCTGCATTGGGTATGTTGCACAGCTCAAACAGCCACTCGAAGGGGAGCGATATATAGCTAAAAATCGGGGTGAAATTGGTGATGATAAGGGCGATCGTACCCCACGCCATGCATAGTGGTAGCAGCGAGAAGTAGAGATCCATCGTAAATTTTGCCCCATTCTTGATGATCGTGCCAGCCGATGGTGCCCCCTCGGCACGTATGAGTGCGCGCTCTAGAGCAAATCGAAATATATTGCGTTCGCGATCAATTACCTCTCGCTTGTGCTCTACGTTATTATAGGTAGTATTGGCAAAGCGACGCAGCGGATAGATGCGTGGGATGATAAGCGCGCAGCTAAACGACGCGATGCAGACCGTGCCATAGAACTTCAAGAAGATCGGCATCATGCCCAAATTCTCCGCTATAACCGTCGAAAAGGGGAGTGAGACCAACGAGAAGCAGACCGAGATGATGGCCGCCTCCTTGGCAGTATAGTAGCCGCTACGATACTGCGTATCGGTGATCATAACTCCCAGAGTGCCATCGCCCAGCCACGACGATATAGCATCAATTGCAGCCCTCCCTGGAACCTTAAACAACCTATACATATGGCGCGAGATCAATGTTCCCAGAAAATCCATCAACCCAAAGTCGACAATCAACGGCAACAGATAGCCCGTCACAAAGAAGATGCCCAATAGCGCAGGGATCAGATGGATCATAGACCCTCCGCTCTGCTCCGAGATTATCAACTCCGCCCCAACGCCCATGACAACCATATAGGTGAATACCCCTCCGAGTAGGCGGCAGATGAGCCAAAAGGGGGTGACATTGAAGATCGAGTCGAAAAATTTGAATGGAATCCGAACAAATCGAGCCACAAGAGTGGTGATGAGAGTCACCACCGCCGAGCCACTGATAACCACCATCGAGAGGGCCATCAAGTGGTCGCGCAACACAATACGAAACAGATCGGCCAACGCTCCGACACCTATATTAACTGAGGCCATACCCTCGAGTCGAATGATCGAGCCATAGGGTAGTGGAACAACGAATAGGATTAGTCCAAATATGGATGGTATGATAAATTTAAGTACTCTGCTAAGTTGTGATTTCTCTCTCTGCTTCAATGGGTTGTCGCTATATATTTATACTGTTTTTCACTCTTATTATTAACCCTTCGCAGGGCTATCCAGAAACACGAAGTAGACCGCACCGATCAACATTGCAAAGGCCACCAAGTGGTTCCACCGCAACTCATTGCCTTGGAAAAAGAGGTTGGCGAAGATCACAAAAACAACGAGCGTGATAACCTCCTGCATCACCTTCAACTGCATCAGCGTGAATGGCCCTCCGTTGCCCACAAACCCCATGCGGTTGGCTGGCACCTGAAACATATACTCCGCCAGTGCAATACCCCACGAAAAGAGGATGATGGCAAAGAGCGGCCAGTTGCTACTCACCCCCGACTCCTGCAACTTGAGGTGGCCATACCACGCAAAGATCATAAACACATTGGATATGACCAACAGCACAATTGTCATTACTCCTGTCTGCCACATATCTCCAAACTTTTAAGGTGCGAGGTGTACTCTTCGATAAAATTCTCGGTCAACACGCCCCCCTGCTCTATCGCCTCATCGATCTGCTCTCGGCTCCAAAAAGCGCCGCCATCCAACTCCTCGCTGGGGCGAATCTCACCCTCGTAGATGGTGTAGTAGGTGTGGACAAATTCGCGCTCGACACTCGAACGGAAGATATAGCGACCCAAAAATAGTGGCTCGAAATCCTCGATCCCCAACTCCTCGCGGCACTCTCTGCGCAGCGCCTCGTCGATGCTCTCGCCATAGTCTACATGGCCACCAACGGCCGTATCCCACATCCCTGGTTGTATATCTTTCCACTCTGGGCGACGCTGCAAATAGATCTCGCCTGCCGCGTTGAATAGCTGTAGATGGACTACGGGGTGTAACAACATAGATCCACCGTGGCACTCGCCGCGTGTGGCCTGCCCCGTCACCTCTCCATCCTCGTTCATGAGCGGAAATATCTCCTCTCGGTTATCTCTCATTGTGTTACGTTTAGAGTGTCATATCGTCTGGACGTGGCTCGCCTGGTGTAAAGCCTAGCTTTATCATCCACTCCGTAGCCTCGGGCGAGACTCCATCGCTGCGATCCTCCCACTTGTTGAGTCGCACAAAGCGTTCGCGCTCCTCCTCTATCTGACGACGGATCGGGAAGCTAGGTCGCTCAATCTGCCCCACATGCTCCCTCTGCGAGGGGCGAATCGTGTAGTCAAAGACCGACTCGCGGGTTGGTCGGCGATCGCTATGCCATTTGAAATCCTCCAACTCCTTGTCGACATCGACTGGCATCTTGTCGAGTGGGGCGATGATATACGTGGGCGAACTGCGATAGGTGAGTCCCGTTAACTCTTGATTCTCGATATAGAAACTCGCGTCGCCACTCTCGATCTTCGTGATTGTCGTCACATCGCCTGTCAACTCATCCTGCATATAATATATTGTACGGACATTTCCGTCGACATCGTTCTGCACCACCTGATTGTTCTCGAAATAGACCGTCATGATCTTGCCCGTGATCTGGTTGTAGTAGAACTCGCTGCCATCGACAAGCTCGCTCGACATAATCGGATTGCCAAAGAAATCGGCATAGTCCAACGCTCCACCCTTCGTATAGAAGATCATCGTCTTGGCCTCGATCTGGTTGATGCCATTCCACAGTAGGGGCGATTTGTGGAGGTGCATCGTCGAGTCGATGCTCTGTGCCACCAACGAGTCGCAGACCACCTGCAGGTCGCTGCGGTAGATCTTCACATTGCCAAAGGCAATAGCCGTACGATAGACGCTATCTTGTGGCACCACGACTGCTAGCGAGTCGCTCACCACTGTGGCTAGCGAGTCGATATTTAGACTATCCAACGATAGTGAATCTACGGAGTCCAATAGATCCTCCACCGCAAATCCCCACTCGATAGAGTCGGTATGGAGCATATCGCTCACGCGCAACAACACCATGCTATCCGAATAGATCGACTTGCCGCGCTCCATCCTATCTTCGATTCGCTCGCGCAGTGCATCTCGACGCTCGATCAATCGCTCATGCTCTTTGACACGCTTCTCGTGTCGCTTTTGCTCCCATCGAGCCGTGCGCTCCTCGCGTTTCAACTCGCTTTTACTCTTCACAGGTGGCAATTTGGCAATGCTGTCGAGGGCTAGGCTGTCGACCATTAGAGTATCAACATACATACTGTCAACATACATGCTATCTCGCAACATGCCATCCATCGCATGATCCATCATCATAAAGAGTGAGTCGATACCCTCTGTCGAGGTAGACATAGCCACCATATTCATCATGTTGTAGATATCGTCTAGCTCATCCAACTCCTCATCATCAGACTCCTCCTCCTCACTCTCTTTGGGTTCGTACTTCACAAATCGTGAGTTGACCAAGATCGTATCACCGCGCAGAAAGAGTGTGTCGACCACCTCGGTCTGGCTATCGTAGTTGAATAGTGCTGGGTTACGAGTCAAGACAACCCTCTCATCCGCCCCCCAGTAGTGGGCGAAGTGGGCAAAGACCATACTCTTGTTGGTCGTATCGTCGATCTGGATATTGCCATACATCACCGCCTCCTCCTTCGAGGTGTAGTATATCATCGTGTCGCACCACGCCTCCTGCTCGCTGGTGAGCATATAGCTATTGCGATTGACAACACACAACTCCCTATTGCGGTCGTAGACTCCGTTGTCGCCATAGATATAATCCTGTTCGTTGCTCCAGATATTTGTATTCTCGAAGAAGTAAGCCCTCTCGCGATTCATGTCATAGACCACCGAGTCGCCACTCAGCAGATAGACATCGCTCGCAAGCTCCACCTGCTCCACACCCACAACTCGTTTGGTGTTCGAGAAGTAGAAGCCGCGGCGCGACTCCATCACGCTCTCCGTAGGGTTGCCCTCGTCGTCCTCGCCCACTTTGATGGTGATACCGCCATCCCAATACTCACCGATGTTGGTGAGCGTATTGAAGTTGAAGTTGTGCGAATACATCGTCACATCTTCGTCGATAACCTTGACCAGTGGCGAGATCAACGACGCGATATTTGTATATCCATCGTATATCGCCTCGTCGGCATAGGCATAGGTCGTATTCTTGTTGATCAAGACATTGCCGAAACACTCCAACCTCTCGTTCTCGAATCGCACAGCGCTATCGGCCGTGATTACAGCTCCATTGTGTTGTGCGGCAAAACGACCCACAAAGCATAGTACGCTCAGTGTGTCGTTTATTTTGTGTGGGAAAACCAAGTCCGCCTTAACATCAATCAATTGTGTCTGTGGTTCACTCGCCCCCTCTCCATTGGCTAGCGATACGATAAATATGCTGGCCGCAAGTAAAATCAGTAGTGCTCTACGCATCTCTTATATATTTGCTCTCTCTACGACTATTTAATCCAGTTAGTATTGTTGAACTCTAGCTTCTGGTAATCCTTGTTCACCGTAATGTATGTCGAACGGATGTGTTTGTTCAACCACTCGTTAAAGACCTTGAGCTGTTTTGCCGAGAGTGCCATAGCCTCCAACTGTAGGTAATCCTCGCTCAACGATGCCTTGTGGGCTGGGTACAACTCCTCTAGCTTGATGATCTTTGTCAACTGATTGCCCAACATATCTTGTGTGGTAAATGGATCCGACACCTCGCCAACCTTGAGCTTCGAGAGCTGAACATAGTCGTCGAGACTCTTGCGACCACGAGTTCCGAAATCCTCCTTGCTAAACTTCGTCACCGTGAGGCGCGCCTCGGTAGCGTTGTAAAGCTCCATCAAATCTTGGTTGGTCACAACTCCACCATTCATCTTCGACGTAGCGTCGTCCGAGTAGTCGCGTGCAGCCTGAGCAAACGAGATCTCGTCGTTGCGGATCTCCTTGGCCAAACTGTCGAGGAAGTAGATTGGCTCCATCAACTCATCGGTCGTGTAGTTGGGGCGCAACAATATGTGACGACACGAGTATAGGTTGCCCCTCTTCTCCAACAACTCGATGATGTGCAGTCCAAACTCACTCTCCACAACCTCCGACACCTGTCCCTCTTGCAGAGCCTCAAGTGCATTGGCAAATGGTTCGGTGAAGGCGTTGGCTGGCTGTGGCTCCATCATTCCGCCGCGATAGGCCGAACCTGGATCCACAGAGTACATCTGCGCAAGGGAGCTGAATTGTGCCGTTCCTGTGATAATACGCTCACGCATATCGAGCAGCTCCTCGCGAACACGTCGCTTGGCCTCCTCCATCGACTCGGGGAAGCGTGTGATTTGTGAATAACGATATTGATCGCCAATCGTTGGGACCTCGTCGCGATTCAAATCCTTGTAGAACCTCTCCACCTCGCCTGGGGTAATTGTCACGCGGCTCACGATCTCGCTACGCATATTTTCGGCATAGCTGCGCTCCTTGATACGGTTGTAGAGTATCTGACGAATGTTGAACACCTCCATATTCTGGGCGCGCTCCAACTCGCCAATGCCGCCTGCCGCCTCGATCATGGCGTTGATCTGTTGGTCGACCTGCGAGGTGATCATCGAGTTGTCAACCTCCACCGAGTCGATCAACGCTTGGGTGTAGAGCAGACGCTGAGTCATCAACTCCTCGACAGCCTCGCTGAGCGGATCGCGATCCGACGTATAGCCTTGCATCACTGCATACTCCTCCAATTGACGTACATAGTCATCAACCTCCGATTTGAGAACCGACGATCCTCCAACCACTGCCACAACCTTCTCGAGAACGACTCTCTGTTGTGCAATAAGCAACGTTGTCGAGGCGATTGACAGCGTTAGTAGTAGATATTTAAAACCTTTTATCATCTGTTTGAAATTTGAATTTTTCTATTTGTTCGTTAATGTGTAGTCATGCACAACCCCCTCTTTGATAGCGTCGATGAGGAGTTGCTGCTCCATGTCGCGGATTATCTGTTGGTGGTATTGATTTGTCAAGATCTTCTCGATGGTGCTGCGTGCACGCTCCACAGGGGCGATGTCGCCAGCGCGTCGATACTCCGCAATGTCGAAGTAGTAGATGTAGTCGTCGTTGCGCAGTGTCTGCACCCCGCGACGTGTCATATAGGCATCGTTGTTTTGATCCTGCACGATTGGCAACATCGAGATAAAGTCGGCATAGTCAATCCACGACGATCCGAAATCCTCAAGCATGCAATCGGTCAACTTCTCGCTCGTCGAGATTAGATCTTGGCGCGACGAGGGGCTATCCGACTTCATCATATCGGCCAACTTCGACTCGCTCGAGTGGTTGTGCGCGATTCGCAATAGGCGAGCCTTCACGATCGCTTGGTCGAGTTTGAAGCTATGTTTATTGGCGTTATAGTAGTTGTCAACATCGTTATCGTCGATCGGCTCCATCGGAGTTATATTGACCTGATACTGGTCGAGACGACGCGTGAGCAGCGATTGACGATACTCCTCGACCATTGTCTCAATATCGTTGGCCGTCGACGAGAAGGTGCGCTCCGCCTCGCGCAGTTTGACCTGTCGCTGGATCCAACGTTTGGTATACAACTTTACGAACTCCAGGCTATCGCTCTTCGACGACCCTTTGGGGATAGCCGAGACCACCTGCGTTGCCAGCAACTCGTAGTTGCCAACCGATGCCACAACCTGTTGTTGTGAGGTGTAATACGACAACTCTCGGCACGATGTCGAGAGCCATACTACCACCGCCAAGGCGAGTAGCTTACATATTATACCATTGTCAATTCTCATAGCCCACAAAAGTAGCAATTTTCACTCTAATAAACGCTATAATATCGAGATTATTTCAAATTTACCAATATTAATTGCAAAATATATCCTCTCCTCTCCCCGAGGGTGAGGCCTTGTGGCTCTATGCTGGGTGTCTGTCACCTCGATTGAGACGCGAGATGTAGCGCGAGATTCCAAATAGCGACACAACAAGTATGACCGCTGCGACAATATATATGATCGAGTAGATATATTCGTTGTTGATCAGTTCGCTAATCGATGTCTCGGCCAACCCAAATATCAGTAGAAAATAGGCCAATGCGTTGTTGACCGCATGGAGCAAGATGGGGGCAAATATCGAGTTGGTGCGAAGGTATAGATAGCCAAGTAATATTCCAACAATAAATGCGTTGAGTGCCGATTGTGGCTCGAAGTGCATGATCCCAAAGATGAGTGCCGAGATGACACATCCAGCCAATGCTCCGCGTTTTTTGCGGATCGCCTCGAGGATCACTCCGCGACACAGCAGCTCCTCGAATATCGGGGCTACGACCACCAACGAGAGTAACATATATATGCCTCGTCCATTGGGTGTCGATTGTTGAGGCAATAGCTGCATCAGAGGCTCGATAACCACCTCTAGAGAGAGGATTAGGAGTATACCCCAGAGCAGTATCGTAGGGTCGAAACCGCGCATAGAGAGGTGTATGGAGCCGAATTTGCCGCTTCTCGCACAGCCGTAGATGATCACCATCAACAGCATCATCGGTTGCGAGATGATCGACCAATAGAAGATCATCTTACCCATCGAGAATTCGGCAGCACGATGTGCCGCATAGTCCATCGACTCAAAACCCTCGGGGGCGAGTGTCGAGAACCCTAGTAGCGAGAAGATGAATAGCGTGGTCAACTGCACCACCATAAACAATCCGAGTATGGCCAACAGATCACCCCACGTGGGGAACATCATGCTGCGACTCTTGGATGGCTCAGATGGGTCGGTGGTTGTGCTGACGGTGTCGGCACTTTGGGTGTCGACGCATTGGGTGTCGGCACCAGCCAACAACTCCTCGGTTGTATCGAGTTCCTGTTTCGACTCTCTATCTCTCATCGTGGTGTTTTTTTGAGACTTATGAATAAACGCTGCAAGATAACGATTTTTGTTGAGATTTTGAGGGTGTGAGCAAAAAAAAGGTGAATGTGGCGGAAAACTCAATTTATTTGATTAAATTTGCGTCGATACTAGACTAATAATTAAAGAAGCGTTATGGCAAAAGTAATAGCTCTAGCCAACCAAAAGGGTGGCGTGGGTAAGACGACTACCGCGATCAATTTGGCAGCGTCGTTGGCGGTGCTGGGTAATAAAGTGTTGTTGATAGACGCTGATCCTCAGGCGAATGCAACTTCGGGTTTGGGTTTCGATACCAATAGCGAGGGTGTCTATGAGTGTTTGGTGGCGGGGGTTGACCCTTGTGAGGTGATACAGGTGTCGAGCGATATTGACTGTTTGTCGGTTTTGCCTGCATCGATCAACCTTGTGGCGGCCGATGCCGAGTTGCCTACATTGGAGGATCCGCACCGAGCAATGAAATCGGTGGTGGAGCGTCTGCGCGACGACTACGACTACATACTAATTGATTGTTCGCCATCGTTAGGTTTCTTGACGGTTAATATCTTTGCCGCTAGCGACTCGGTGTTGGTGCCTGTGCAGTGTGAGTATTTGGCTTTGGAGGGTTTGAGTAAGCTGCTCAATAGCATCAAGATGGTGCAGAGTGAGTTGAATCCCAATTTGGCCATCGAGGGTTTTGTGCTTACGATGTATATGCGCAATAGATTGAGTAATCAGGTGGTGGCCGAGGTGCGACGACACTTCCAGACGTTGGCCTACGAGACTATGATTCAGCGCAATGTGAGGTTGAGCGAGGCTCCATCACATGGCAAACCAGCGCTGCTATACGATGCAGCGGCTGTGGGTACGAACAACTATCTGTCGTTGGCCAAGGAGTTTCTTGGGCGGCAGTAGTAGTAAACGAAGGAAAACTATTAACTTAGGTTATGAAACAACAAAAAGGATTGGGACGCGGTCTCGATGCAATATTTAGTAGTGAGAAGATCGAGAAGCGAATTGCACCTATGGGGGCAAATTGCGAGATTGCAGTCGAGCGGATCGAGCCAAACCCGACTCAGCCACGTGCTCGTTTCGAGGATGGTCAATTGGCCGAGTTGGCTGCATCGATAGGGGAGTTGGGGGTTATTCAACCCATCACGCTCAAGGAGTGTGGTGCGGGGCGATATATGATTATTAGCGGTGAGCGTCGTTGGCGCGCAGCGCAGATGGCTGGTTTGAGCCGTGTGCCTGCCTATATTCGCGAGGTGGACGATGAGCAGCTGCATGCGATGGCTTTGGTCGAGAATTTGCAGCGTGAGGATCTCAACCCGATAGAGGTGGCGTTGGGTATGCAGCGTTTGGTTGAGGAGTGTCGATTGACTCAGGAGCAGTTGGCGCAACGTCTCTCGATGAAGCGTTCGTCGGTGTCGAACTATTTGCGACTGTTGCGTCTGCCCGATGAGGTGCAGTTGGCGCTCAAGGAGGGTTTGGTGACGATGGGTCATGCCAAGGCTATTGCTTCGGTCGAGGGGCACGATGAGCAGATTGAGATGTTGAGATTGTGCGTTGAGCGAGGTTTGTCGGTGCGTGATGTTGAGCGCATGGCGCAGAGTATGGTGCAGGGTGAGTCGCAAGATAAGCCGCAGGTGGCCAAGGAGGCGAAGGTGGTGGACAGCTCTTTTGAGCCGTTGTCGTCGCATCTTGAGGGGATCTTCCCTAAGGGTGTGTCGATCAATACCAATAGCCGTGGCGGAGGAAAGATCGTTATTTCGTTTACCAATATGAGCGAGGTGCAGCAGTTGATTGCGGAGCTTGATATTGAGAGAAGATCGTAGAGTGTGATAGAGCGTAGATTGTTGAATATTTTTCGAGTTGTGACAGGGTCTCTTTTCGCTCTGTTTGTGTTGTTGTGTGTTGGTGTGATGCCTAGCTTTGCGCAGGTGTCGACCTTTGAGCGTCAGGTGATTAGTGGGGGTATGGTGCGCGAGACGACGGTCGACTCTGTGAGGTTGGCTGAGGCGGACTCTATTGCGCAGCTCAAGCCCAATCGACGATCGACGGTCGATACTTCGACGAACGGGTCGGTGTTTCGAAGCGAGGAGCGTCGCCCCTTTATTAGCGACTCTATGTCGCTGTCGAAGGTGTGTTGGCTGGGGACTGTAATGCCTGGTTTTGGACAGATTTACAACAAGCAATATCTGAAGTTGCCCGTGTTGTACGGAACTATGGCGCTGGGTACAACCCTCTTTATCCACGAGAATCGTCGCTATCAAGGGTATAAAACAACCTTCGATGAGTTGACGTTGGGTAACCTCTATCGTACGGATGAGGTGAATCAGGTGCAGACGCATATGATCCGCTCCAATACTCGTCGCCAGCTCTATTTGGGTGTCACGGCGGCGACCTATCTCTACTCATTGGTCGATGCAACGCTCAACTTTCCGATCAACGAAGCGACGGATATTAAGCGTGCGACGACTCTGGCGACGATCTTCCCAGGTGCTGGGCAGCTCTATAACAAGAGCTATTGGAAGGTGCCGTTTGTGGTGGGTGGTTTCGCCTCGATGATCTATGTGTTGGATTGGAATAACCGCGGATATACCCGTTTCAAGAAGGCTTATCGTCTGACATATGCCTATGAGGCCGATCCCGAATCCTATCCCGATGGTTCGTTGGATGAGTTTTCGGGGCGTTACACGGCCGATTACCTGCGTAGTATTCGCGATAGTTATCGACGAAATAGAGATTTGAGTCTGATCTTGATGGCGGGGCTTTATATCTTGCAGATTATCGATGCTCATGTCGATGCTCACTTTCAGGATTACGATATATCGGACGACCTCTCAGTTAGTGTGGTGCCCGTTGTGACACCCTCGTTGACGGGTGACTCGTCGGTCGGGGTGGGTATGAGTGTCAATTTTTAGAGGGGTTTACAAAAGGAGTATAAAAATATTATAGATGAATAGAGGTTTAGCGGTTTTGTTGTCGGTTTTGGTTGTTGTGTCGATGTGTGGTGGGGCGTTTGGTGCCGAGGTTGTAGATCGTCAGCAGCAGCGATTGGAGAGCGAAATTTCGAAATTAGAGGCGAAGTTGGAGCAGCGTCGCGCAGCACTTCTTGATCTGCGTGGCGAGGCGGATCTGCCCAACACGGTAGATAGCGTCGCTGTGGATACAACTCAGTTGCAGGTTGAGGTGGCCGAGGCTGATACATCGATGTTTGTAGAGCGCGATTTCACACTGAAGTTCGATGTTATGCGAATGGACTCTCTGGTCTCTGTGTGGCGCGAAGATTCAGCCCTTATGCAGTTTAACACCCTCTCAAACCAATATATTAATGTGGAGCCTGTTGCCGATGCTACCTCGTCGCAGACAGACTCGATCTATCGCCATCGTCTGTTGAGTTTGGCCTCGCCTGTTGAGTTGCCCTACCACTCGATTATTCGCGATTATATCTCGAACTATACTAGCCCTCGCTCGTCGCTCATGAGCAATATTATGGGGCGTACGCAGTACTTCTTCCCGATTATCGAGGATGAGTTGATAAAGCATAATCTGCCTATCGAGCTTCGTTCGATGGCGGTTATCGAGTCGGCGTTGAGCAATACGGCTGTCTCGCCTGCTGGTGCCGCAGGTTTGTGGCAGTTTATGCCCTCGACTGGAAAGTCCTATAAGTTGGAGATCAATTCGTTGGTCGACGAGCGCTATGACCCTGTGAAGTCGACGGTTGCGGCGTGTCAATTTATGTTGGATCTATATAGTATGTTTGGCGACTGGACATTGGCCATCGCAGCCTACAACTGTGGGCCAGGTAATGTGAACAAGGCTATCGCGCGCTCGGGGCGCTCGGAGGGTACGTTCTGGGATGTCTACGCCTATCTGCCCAAGGAGACCCGCGGCTATGTGCCAGCCTTTATCGCGGCCAACTACTCGTTGGCCTACCATGCGCAGCACAATATTACGCCTCGTGGCAGCACTCTGCCCCTTACGACCGATACGTTGGTGATCGATAAGATTATGCATCTGGGTCAGGTGGCCGAGACGCTGGAGTTGCCCATCGAGCTGTTGCGCAATCTCAATCCGCAGTATCGTCGCGATATTATCCCTGCGACGACGAGCAGTTATGTCTTGCGCCTACCCCAAGAGTATATCGGGCAGTTTATCGCGAGCGAGGAGGCGATCGATGCAAAGGCCGAGAAGTATCTCAAGGAGTATATCAACCCAGTGAATATCGAGAAGTTGCGCACGGTGGCCTACAACGCGTTGCATGTGGTTAAGAGCGGAGAGACGCTGAGCCAGATTGCCGATAAGTATCGCGTCTCGTTGCGCAAACTAATGGCCGATAATAATATTAAGGATGCCCATAAAATTCGTATTGGGCAGAAGATCAAGATTATAAAGTAATAGAGGGATGGAGTCGCACGAAGATATAATAGTCGCCCCTGCAACACTCAGTGGCGGAGCGATCGCAATCGTGAGGTTGAGCGGTATGGGGTGTATCGAGTTGGTCGATGGACTTTTTCGTGCAGCCAAGGGTGGTCGGTTGAGCGATGCATCGGGATATACGCTTCACTATGGCGATGTGGTGGATGGCGCAGGTGGGGTAGTCGACGACGTTGTGGTATCGCTCTATCGTGCTCCTCACTCCTATACGAGCGAGGATTGTGTCGAGATCTCGTGTCATGGGTCGGCCTATATTGTCAATCGAATTATCGAACAGTCGTTGGCCTGTGGCGCACGATTGGCCGAGGCTGGAGAGTTCACGATGCGTGCCTTTATGGCAGGGCGGATGGATCTGTCGCAGGCCGAGGCAGTTGCCGATGTTATATCTTCTAGCTCTCGCGCTACGCACCATCTGGCCTCAACGCAGATGAGGGGCGGATATTCGCAGCGGTTGAGTGAGCTGCGAGGGGAGTTGATTAGATTGTGCTCGCTGTTGGAGCTGGAGCTGGATTTCTCGGATGAGGATGTTGAGTTTGCCGATCGCGGTGAGTTGAACTCGCTTATGACGACTTTGATGGATGAAATAGCTGTGTTGTGTGAGTCGTTTAAGGTCGGTAATGCTATCAAAGAGGGTGTTGCTGTGGCGATCGTTGGCGAGCCAAATGTGGGCAAGAGTACGCTGCTGAATCGATTGTTGGGCGATGATAGAGCTATTGTGTCGTCAGTCGCAGGAACGACGCGCGATACGATCGAGGAGGTTTTGAATATCGATGGCGTGGTGTATCGATTTATAGATACGGCAGGTCTGCGAGTGACCAGCGATGAGTTGGAACGGATCGGAATAGAGCGCACGCACGAGGTTATTTCGCGCGCACAGATTGTGATCCAGATGACCGATGTTGATCGGATGAAGGGGTTGGAGCTGCTGGATTTACAGGTGGATCAACGCCTGATCGTTGTTGTTAATAAGGGGGATCTGTTGGGGGGTGAGTCTGATGGTGATTCTGTAGGTTTGATGAGTGGTTGTGATCTGTCGGGGGGTGGCTCTGGTAATGATTCTGTGAGTGGTGATGTTATGGATATTTATACGCGTGAACGAGGTGTTGCAGATGGCGTAGTATTGTTGTCGGCACGCGATGGAGTAGGTGTCGATGAGTTGTTGTCGCGCCTGCGTTCGGCGGTCGATTTGGAGCGGTTGTATGGCGGTGACATCGTGGTGTCGAACGCGCGCCACTATGGCCATTTGCGCGACGCTTACGAGTCGTTGAGCCGCGCACGCACATCGCTGGCGGCAGGTTTAAGCGCCGATCTGCTGAGCGACGACATCCGCCACACACTCCATCACATCGGCTCCATCACAGGTTCGATCACCACCGACGACATCCTCACTCAAATCTTCTCCACTTTCTGCATTGGAAAGTAACCCAATGAATCAACGTCTAATCAAAAGTATATAAATGTCTTATATTTCAATTAGTTAAGCTATTCGATTAAGATGTTGCACAACTTATAATTTATCAAATATGTCGCAAAATTTGCAACGTATTTGATATTTTTTATACCTTTGTCGCAAACTTTTACGACACAATGGAAATAAAACTATCTCTGTCAAGCAATTGTTTGAAATCAACTTAATGTCTGAGGTTATTGTATGTGTTTTATAATATATTGACGTATCATTGTATATATATGGAGTTTTATCAATCGGCGTTTTATTAACACCCCCTGAAATTTTGGTTCTACTATACAAACCAGTACCAGGTATTCCAACATTGGAATAGACTCCATTTTTACCTATAGTAATACTTGCCCCACGCAATCCAATAGAAGTGCTGATACCACTCTTACTTACATTGACGTGAACACCTGGAATGATTTTAATTCTTCGTCTAAAACTCCATGACATCTCTATATTAGGATATTATATGCACATTACCCTGTCGGCTTATGTTTAAAACAAAATGCGTGAACATACATTAATTTTTTGTAGATAATAAGACTATACCGATTCTTAATCCTCTAACAATAGCAAACGCTATATCAATATTTTCAGCAGCCTATTTGTGGCTGTTGCTTTAGCAAAGATAGTAAATTTTATTTAAAAATACACTGAGGTATTGTTTTTTACGCCTAAGCGTAGTTATCACTGTAAAGAAGATAGATACTGTGCAAAAAAGTTCCACTATCTAATGACTCTATCGGCAATTACTTTAAAGCTCGCAACGACATTATCCTCTGCTGGTATCTCCTCAAAAGCCAACCCCGACAACTCATTGCGGTAGATTGGAGCTAACTCTGCCCATACTCGGTCGGTGTCGCTAAATAGCGGTATATCCTTGATTGCGACATCTTGCCAGCCCTTTGGATCGGCAAACATCTCTTTGTCGTGTGCCAATATCGCATCGAACTCCTCTTTGAATCTTGGAGACTCTACATACTCTCGGCACTCATCATCTTGCAGGAGGAAGTGCAGGTCGTAGAAGTGGCGTATCTTTGACGATATGCCTGCAACCCCGAGTTGAGAAAATCTAACCAGCGACACCAACTTCTCAATTAGAGTTTGTCGCTTGTCGAGTACATTTAGCTCGAATGGTTGCAATACAAACTCAGCAATACTCTCATCATCACCAACCTCTCGGAGGTAGCGAGTAATGAAGCTCTCGATTGACTGCTTTGCGAATGGATAAGGATTTGCGAACGAATTTATCTCCACAATCACACTACTATTGTATTTGACAGTCTTGCCGAGGACAGATGCGTAGCTATATACAGATTTTCTGAATCGAGATCCTTTGCTCGTTACTCCCGCCTTGTCAACCGCTGTAAGTTCACTTGCAATCTCCTTCTCGATAGTTCGAATTGTGGTCTTTATCTGATTGCCGCTCTGCTCCTCTGTGTGGCATAGTGCAATATCGACATCCTCACTGAATCTGAAAATTAGATCATACCCCTTAGAGAGACTCGTACCACCTTTGAATACGGCAAAATCTACATATTTACTCTGCGAAAGACGCTGCAATATTAACGTAATCCAATAATCCTTCTCAATGAATTGAGGGTTTATATCATATTTCTCAGCTACGATAGCTATTAGTCGAGCGAACGACTTCGTATCTTTGTGTAGTATCATTTTATTCTCCAATCTTTAATGTTTGGGAGTACATCTTCTGTAACTCCAATGTTATATACGCTTACCCCTGATAGTGATTCTAAAATATCAGTTGTGTTAAATTCTGCCGATGCACTGCTTAGTATTGCCCCAAGCAAAGCTCGTGCGGATGGTGGGTATTTCATCGAGAGGCGAGTGATTGTTTTAACGTCGCTATCGGTATAGCTCTTGAGGATCTCACGCAACACAATGACCGCTTCATCAACAGTTGTAGCGGGGATAGTTTTGATAAATTTTATCGCATCAAGGAGCTTCAGATATGGAATATTCTCTTTGGTAATGGTATTCTTCTGCAAGATAAATTTCAGTCGAAACAGACCCCTCTTTGTCGGCTCACGTCGCTCATTGCATCCGATGTGTAGCGTGTTGGATATTTGGGTTGTAAGCCCCAGTTCATTATAAGCTCTGTCACCTGTAATATAACCAACCAACTTGCCATCCCTCTCCAGCAAATCTTTAACGACTTGAAATTCATTGGGCGGAATGTCACCAAATCGAGAGCGTTCCACCTTGTAGAATTTGCCTTTTGATAGGCGTGCAATAGCATTCGAGGCAACCATTCTATTGAGGTGTTTCGAAACCGCAGCACGATATTTCACCTCAATATCAAAATCATTGCAGGTGAAAACATATCCATTTGCGAACCTATCTATTGTACTTTCAACTATATCAGCAACTTTCATAACAAATAGTTTTCTGCAAAGATAATACATTTGTCGTGTT
>JBCQUH010000042.1:0-16527 GCA_047174185.1 Rikenellaceae bacterium
TCCTTGACCCACTCCTTGAACATCTCGCCACGGTGCTCGTAGTTGTTGAACAGATCAAACGACGCACAGGCTGGCGACAAGATAACCACGTCGCCTCGATGCGCCGCCCCACGTGCTGCAGCCATCGCCTCCGCCAACGACGAGGTGGAGATAATCGTAGGCACAACACCCGAAAAAGCGCACTCCAAAGCCCCGTTATCCACACCCATGCAGACCAACGTGTGAACCTTGGCCGCGGCAAACGCCTTCAACGGCTCGTAGTCATTCCCCTTGTCCGTACCCCCAGCGATCCACACCGCAGGGCGCGTGAGCGACTCCAAAGCGTACCACACCGAGTCGACATTCGTCGCCTTCGAGTCGTTGATATATGCCACGCCATCGATCTCACCAGCTGGCTCCAGACGGTGCTCCACGGGTGAAAAGGCGTAGATCGAGTGTTGAATCTGAGTCTGCGACACCCCTGCTGCACGAGCTGCCATGGCGGCCGCCATAGCGTTGTAGTTGTTGTGCAGACCCTTGATCTGCATGCGATCACACTCCAAACGCAAGCCGTCAGGCAGTGTGATCACCCCCTCCTCGTCGATCAGCGAAGCGTCGAAGGGCAACAGCCCAACACCCCCCACTCCGCGCTCCACAGCTGCGGCAATCGTAGCGTCGCTCGCGAGATAGACAAACGAGTCGTCGGCTCCTTGGTTGCGGACAATGCGCATCTTCGAGGCGGCATAATTCTCGAATTTATAGCCATAGCGGTCGAGGTGGTCGGGGGTAATATTCATCAACACCGAGATGTCGGCACGGAAGTCAAACATCCCATCCAACTGAAACGAACTGATCTCCAACACATACCAATCCACCTCGCGCGTAGCAACCGAGTAGGCGAAACTCTCGCCAATATTGCCCCCCAACGCCACTCTATAGCCAGCCTCGCAGAGTATGCGATAGACCAGCGACGTGGTGGTGGTCTTGCCATTCGATCCCGTGATGCAGATGGTGCGAGCACCGCGCAGATAGCGCCCTGCGAACTCAATCTCCGAGATCACGGGTGTCCCCTGAGCGCGCAGTGCACAGACCAACTCGGCACTATCGGGGATACCTGGCGACTTGATCACCTCGTCGGCCGCCATGATACGCTCCACGCTATGTCCACCCTGCTCGAACTCCACACCCCACTCGCGCAACAGCGCGACATAACGCTCCGCCAAATGCCCTTTGTCGGACAAAAAGACATCGAAACCCTCCTTCTTGGCCAATATTGCCGAGCCATAGCCCGAGATACCGCCACCTAATATTACAATTTTTTTCATTGTTGATTCGTATTTCTTTTCTCTTTTGTTTCTGTGTGTGTGTCAGATCTGCGATCTGATGCCCTCCTAGGCGACTTTTGCCTTTGGTGAAAAGTCGCTTTTAGGAGTGTCGGGCATTGCTTGCGCCAACTGCCCTGCGCGGGCGGCGGCGGCGTGCTCGCCGCTGAGCTTGAGATACTTCGTATCTCTTTTACCCTTCTCCCCAACAATAATATAGAAGAGATACGAAGTATCTCAAGCACCCGTGGGGGTGCCATCCCCACTATCTCAAGCACCTGTGGGGGTGCCATCCCAACCTAGCGCATTTTTAGGGTTGCGATGGTTGCCGCGGCCAGCATAATCGATATGATGGCGAAGCGGATCGAGATCTTCGTCTCAAACACCCCACGCTTCTGGTAGTGGTGGTGCAGCGGCGACATCAAGAACACGCGTCGCCCCTCGCCATACTTACGCTTCGTATACTTAAAATACCCCACCTGAATCATCACCGAGAGGCTCTCGACCAAAAAGACTCCACACAACAGCGGCAACAGCAACTCCTTGCGCACACACAGAGCAAAGACCGCAATCACACCTCCAATAGCCAACGAACCCGTGTCGCCCATAAAGACCTGCGCAGGGAAGGAGTTGTACCACAAGAAGCCAACCAACGCCCCAACAAATGCTGCGGCAAAGACCACCAGCTCACCACTCGTGGGGATATACATTATATTAAGGTAATCGGCATAGACAATGTGCCCCGAGAGGTAGGAGAATACTCCCAACACCGCCACAACGGGTGCCGAAACCCCCGTCACCAGACCATCCAACCCATCCGTGAGGTTGGCACCATTCGACACGGCAGTCACAACGAAGATCGCCACAAAGACATATAAAATGAGCGTCAACAGGTCGTTGTCGTGGGTGAACACACCATAATTCAACTCGTTGTTCTTGATAAACGGAATGGTTGTCTTGGTGCTCTTTTGATCCTCGGAACTGAGTACAACGCGTTGGTGGATAGTCGACTCCACAGATCCATCCTCGTTGACATATACTCGCTCGATGGGTTCGCTAACCTTCTCACGCACAACAATATCGGGCGAGAACCACATCACCAATCCAACTAGACATCCCAGCCCCACTTGGCCAATAATCTTGAATCGACCCTTCAGCCCATCCTTATTCTTGCGATAGACCTTGATGTAATCATCCATAAAGCCGATGAAGCCTAACCATACGGTCGAGACCAACATCAAGATGATATATATATTGTCGAGACGCGCAAAGAGAAGCGTCGGGATGATGATCGCCATCAAGATTATCACACCCCCCATCGTCGGAGTCCCCTGCTTGGCCAACTGACCCTCGAGACCCAAATCGCGGATCTCCTCGCCAATCTGCCGACGTTGAATATATCGGATGATACTCTTGCCAAAGGTGATCGTGATTATGAGCGCCAAGATAACCGCCAGCATGGCGCGAAACGTCAAAAAATCGAATACTCCTCCTCCAGGTATGTCGATACCTCGCTGGATCAAAATTTGTTGTATGTGGTAAAACATCTATTCTCGGTTTTTTGCTTTTAATGTATTTGTTATTAGCGCGTTAGTGCCCTTTAACTCAAGTATTGCTTTATGGCCTCTGCTGCGTGTGCATGGTCATCAAATTCGTGGCGCACACCACCCACCAGCTGATACTTCTCGTGCCCCTTGCCTGCGATCAAGATAACGTCGCCTGGTTGCGACATCACAACCGCCATGCGGATCGCCTCGCCTCGATCGACCACCTTCAACCACCGCTTCGCACCACCTCCGCCACTGGGCAGCTCCGCCACCATGTCGGCAATAATCGCCTCGGGTGACTCACCCCTCGGATTATCCGAGGTGAAGATCACCGTCGACGCACCGTCGTAGGCTATGCGCCCCATCTTCGGCCGCTTCTCACGATCGCGATCTCCGCCACAACCACACACCACAACCACACCTCGCGCCTTGGCACCACCGCCTCCATTGGCGATCTCCGAAATGCTCTCCAACACCTTCTGCAGAGCGTCGGGCGTATGGGCATAATCGA
This sequence comes from Rikenellaceae bacterium, assembly GCA_047174185.1. GTDB lineage: Bacteria > Bacteroidota > Bacteroidia > Bacteroidales > Rikenellaceae > Alistipes. Next base: position 3,360 of record JBCQUH010000042.1, read on the forward strand.
TGATTACCGTCCGCCCCTCTGGTGCCTCGATATGTTCGAAGCGCCCCGAGACGCACCCTAGAGCGCTCAGCGGAGCCAATATCTCCTCGCCCTCGACCCCCAACGCACGCGCAACGCCATAGACCGTCAACAGATTGTAGGCATTGAACCGACCCAAAAGGCGAACCCACAACTCGCAACTGCCACGTTGCCAATCATATAGATCCATCAACATTCCGTCGAAGTGCATCTCCAAAACCTTTGCTCTAAAGTCGGCTCCGCTGCGCAGTGAGTAGCGTAACACTCGTGCCGCGCAATTTTGAACCATCACTTCGCCATTGCGATCATCCACATTGATCAACGCAAAGCTATCTCTGCCCAACCCATCGAAGAACCGCTTCTTGGCGCGCAGATACTCCGCAAAGGTGCCGTGGTAGTCGAGGTGGTCATGGGTCAAATTGGTAAACACACCCCCCTCGAAGTACAATCCATGGATGCGATCCTGCACCACCGAGTGCGACGACACCTCCATAAAACAGTAGTCACATCCGCTGTCGACCATCTGTCGCAACATCGCATTGAGACGTATCGCGTCGGGGGTCGTGTGGGTCGAGTCGTAGCTCTCGCCTGCCACCCGATAGACCACCGTCGAGATCAACCCCGTGGCGTAGCCCAACGACTCAAAGAGGTCGGCCAACAGCGTAGCCGTCGTCGTCTTGCCATTTGTCCCCGTGACACCTACCAACTTCAATTCGCAGCTCGGGTGGCCATAGTAACAGGCCGCCATCTCGCTCATAGCTCGCTGCGCACTCTCGACCACAACGTATGTCACCCCATCGGTGCACTCCGCAGGGAGTCGCTCACAAACCACCGCCACAGCGCCGCGCTCAACGGCCGAAGCTATATAATCATGGCCATCGCTCAGCGTACCAACAATGGCAAAAAAACAGCCGCCACGCTCCACCGCGCGCGAGTCGTAGCACAACGACTTCACTGCGATATCTTCGCAGCCAACTATCTCTTTAACAGCGACATGTGTCGCCAATAACTCCTTTAATATCATCTCTCTATTGCCCCCTCTCTATCGTAGATAAATCATAACTTCGCTACCAGCCGACACCTTAGTACCACCCCTAATGCTCTGCCGCCAAACAGCCCCCGAACCCGAGATCTTGACCCGAAATCCGAGACTCTCCAACATATAGACCGCATCGCGCAGACCATAGCCATAGAGATTCGGCACCACACCCTCGGCCACCTCCAACGACTCGATATGCTCCAATCCTCCTTGCTTCCTCTCGGGACGTGTCACATCGCCTCGCGAGATTGTGTCGAGACGCGCGTGCCACTGAGGGTGGATATTATATAGATGTTGCATCATCCCCTGAACCACAGGACCTGAGAGGAATGCGCCATAGACGCTTCCGCCACGCCCCAATCGCGTGTGGACGGTGGTCAAAACCGTATAACGTGGATTGTCCGAGGGGATATAACTCACCACCGTTCCGATATAGTAGCCATCCGAGTAGGCCAAACCATCCTGTGCATACTGCGCCGTACCCGTCTTGGCCGAGACCTCGAACCCATTGAAACGCCCCAAATACCACGCTCCAGTACCGCTAGCGCACACCTCGCGAAGGTAGCTATGCAGCGTATCGAGTGTGGGCTTCGAGCACATCTGCTCGACTCGAACCTCGGGCTTGAAGCGCTCCACCGTGCGACCCTCGCGTTGCACCTCGCTCACCAATCGCGGCTCCATCATGCGGCCGTTGTTGGCCACTCCATTATAGAGCGTTATCACCTCGATGGGCGACACCTCGAGACCATATCCATAACCCATATTGGGCAGCGTAACGTGGGGATACCAACCGCTTTCACTAGGTGAGGGTAGGCGTGGTGTAAGTTCGCCAAACTTCTCAAAACCAACGGGTTGATCCAACTTCAAGCTCTTCAAAAAGCCTGTATACTGTGAGCCATCATCCTTGAAATATTCGTAGACCGCTTTGGCAAAATAGACATTCAACGACTGCGCGAAGGCCGTCCGCAGCTCCACCTCCGAGTAGCCCTTGTGGGAGTCGCGAACCCACGCACTACCCACCCTCACTCGCTCTCCGTCGCCCGAGTCGTAGATCTGCGACGTGGGCATCTTGGCCACCTCCAGCAGCGCCATCGTCGAGGCCAATTTAAGCGTCGACCCAGGCTCGGTACGCGCACCAAAGGCGTGGTTGCGAACCTCGCGATAGCTGCCGTCGCCCATTCGATCGAGGTTTACCAAAGCCAATATATCGCCACTCTCGACCTCCATCACGATCGTCGTGCCCCACAGCGAATTGTTGCGCGTCAACTGTTCGCGCAGCAGTCGGTCGGCCACATCTTGCAGGCCGACATCAATAGTCGTTACAATATCCAATCCGTCGACCGCCTCGCGGATCTCGCCACCTGCCACGCGACCATAGAATCCGCGAGCTATTCGTTGGCGAATATGTTCACCATCCTCGCCACGCAGCACATCGTCGTAGACCGCCTCGAGACCATAATCATCGCCTCGATCCTCGTTGAGCGCACCGATCGTGCGACGCGCCATATTCCCTTGGGCATAGACCCTCGATTCGCGACCAACTAGCTGGTAGGTCATACCCAAATTCCAATTGAGCACAGGGTAGCGTCGCAACTCTTGCCACTCGGCATAGTCGATCTCGCGCGGAAAGAGCGGCACAGGTCGATGAATGCGGATCGTATCGTAGAGCTTGACGCTCATCATCGACTCGCCACGGATCATGTCGGCAAAGCGCAAGATCCACCCTCCAGGGCGGCGAACAAGGGTGTCTTTGATATACTCTCGACGGTTGTATTTGTCTCGATACTCCTTGAAAAAGGCCTTGTACTGAGCCGTCGTGCGGTCGCCAAAGTAGGCCGACAGAAGGCGCGACAATGAGTCGGTGTGGCGCGTAAACAATTCCAGAGAGTCGAAACCCTCGCTGCCAAAATCCATCTCCACCTGATACCTCATGATCGAGGTGGCCAACGGTTCGCCATCGCGCGAGAGGATCGACCCTCGGTGGGCAATGATGGTTTGGGATTGGAAGATCCTACCATGGATCTTCGTAGCGTTGGTCGATATCTCGTTTGAGAAGAATTGGATCCACACCAATCGCAACACAATGATGCTACCCAATATCGTAAATATCAGGTAGAGCCACTGCACACGTCGCAATATGTCGGCCTTTATCTTCGGCCCATTCTCCATCGCCATCTCTTCTCCTTTTCCTCTAATAATATATAATAATCTCTAATCCGTCATCACCATCGACGGTGTCTTGGCATCTTGCAGGTCGATCTTGCGACGCTCCAACTCGCGACTAATGGCCGAGTGCGAACTCTGCGAATAACTCGACTCGCGCATACGAATACTACGCTCGCGCAGCAGCTGCACCTCGTTCGACAGCGCGCTATGGCGCATATCGACTCGCAGCGACCAAAACATCACCACGATGCTTATGAACATCAACACAATCACAACCAACATATGGCTATAGTAGCGCACAACCCCCTCGTGAAGCAAGATCTTGCCCGAGGCCAACACCTGCCACACGCTCTGGCGCGCAGACTCCGCCTCTTGTGTTCGCTCCTGCTCCTGCTCCTCGTGGCGGATACGCTCATCCTCGGCCAGATCCTCCTCCGCCTCGCCACTGGTCACACGCACCACCTCGGCACGTATGCGACGCGCTAATTCGGCATCTTGCTCTGCCGCCTCGCGCTCCTCGGCACTCGGCTCGTAGTCAAAGGTACTATCCTCGCTCATCTTCGCTCGATTTATTTACTTTTTTATTGCCACACGCATCTTGGCACTGCGCGAACGCGGATTGCGTGCCACCTCCTCGGCCGACGGTGCCACCGCTTTGCGCGTCACAACCTCCCACGGAGTGAGTTGATTGCCATAGAAATCGCGCTCCACGCGCCCCTCGAAGTTGCCGCTCTTGAAGAAGTTCTTTACCAGCCGATCCTCCAACGAGTGATACGATATAACGACCATCCTTCCGCCGCTGCGCAACATCCGCAGACTCTGCTCCAGCGCCATCTTCAACGCCTCCATCTCGCCATTGACCTCGATGCGCAACGCCTGAAACACCTTGGTGAGGAACTTTGACTCACCACCGCGTGGCGTGCAGGGGGCAATCACCTCGATCAACTCCTCGGTGGTGGCGATCTCGCGCGTGTCGCGGGCGCGCACAATGCAGTTGGCCACCTTCCACGGTGTGGCCACCTCGCCCCAATCGCCAAACACGCGCGTCAGCTCCTCGACCGAGTAGCGGTTGACAATATCGGCCGCCGTAGCTCCGCCACGCTGATTCATGCGCATATCCAAAGGTGCCGAACCGCGAAACGAAAAGCCGCGATCCACCGTATCGAAGTGGTGCGACGAAACCCCAAGGTCGCCCAAAATAGCATCCACCGCCTCCACACCGCGCAGACGCAGTGCGCCGCGCATGAAGCGGAAGTTGCTCTCCACATAATGAAAGCGTTCGTCGGCTATGCGGTTGAGCTGTGTATCGCGATCTTGGTCAAACGAATAGAGTGCACCCTGCTCGCCCAACTGGCTGATAATATGACGTGTATGGCCACCTCCGCCAAACGTGAGGTCGCAATATATGCCATCGGGGGCGCTCGCGATATCCATCATCGCAACCGACTCTTCCAACAACACAGGGGTGTGATAATCACTCTGGTAATCGCTCATCAAAACTCTATTTTTAAAACCCTTTTAGACCACTAAATGGACTATCCGCAAAGGTAATACATTTGCACTGATTTAGCAACAATATATATTCCTAAATCTTTTTTGTTAGTGCTGAGAATTTTCTCAGGCTCTCTCACTCTTTTCAGTCTCCTCCCGTCCAGTAACTCCATAACTATGCAGCGCCCACTTGCCATGCGAACGCAACCACTGCTCCACAATGTCGCGAACACAGCCGCGACCACCATCAAACTCGCTGACATATCGCGCCACCTCGACAACCTCCATCGCAGCGTCGCGAGGTGCTACAGCAACCCCCACAGCGCGCATACACTCCAAATCGGGGATGTCGTCACCCATATAAATAATCTGATCTGCGGTGATCGAGTAGCGTCTCATAAAGTCGTTCAGAGCTGCCATCTTATCCATGCACTCGATATACATCTCTTTGATGCCCAACATCTTGAGGCGATACTCAAGGTTCGCTCCGCGGCCACCCGTAATCACACACACGGGGTAGCCCATCTTGATGGCGTAGGCCACCGCATAGCCATCCTTGGCGTTGTAGGTGCGGATGAAATCACCGTCGCGAGTTGGCGTGATACCTCCGTCGGTCAACACACCATCTACATCTAGCACCAATGCCTTGCAGAGTGCTATATCCTCTTTGAAGTTTCCCATATATATTTACTTATACTTTTATACATTTCCATAAGATCTTCTCGCCCCTCCAGCAGTGCCAAGTGTCGCTCCATTGTCCGTTGGTCGCCACGTTTCGCAGGGCCACTCTGCACCCGTCGCGGATCGCTCGCCGCCATCGCCTTGCTCACCGTCTCCTCGATGAGTGGCGCATAGAGGTCGAACGACAACCCTGCATCGCGCAACAAATCGCTGGTGGCCGAAAACATTGCATTGGTGAAGTTGCTCGCAAAGACTGCGGCCAGATGGAGCTGCTTGCGCTGCTCACTCGTCATCTCTATAACTCTGTGGCTTAGCATATTAGCAAGCTCTTTGATCCGCTCCAACGTCGCCCGATCCTCCCCCTCGACAAATAGCGAAACCTCCCCCAGCGCCAACTGTCGACCGACGGTGAAGCTCTGCATCGGGTAGAGGACACCCCTCTTCGCACCCCTCGCACCCTCCAGTGCCGACATCGCAACCGACCCTGCTGTATGGACAACAATCGCCCCCTCGGCAAACGGCAACTCGGCCGCCAACGCCTCTACTGCGTCGTCGCTCACCGCCAATATATATATGTCGGCAGGTTGTAAAAGGTTGCTCTTCGCTAACCCAAATCTATCCGACAACTCATTGACCCTCGTCTCATTACGCCCATACACCTGAACCAATGATTGAGGTGCGCAACGCTCCAGCTGATGGGCTAAACCCTCGGCCACTCCACCACTGCCAACAACCACTACTCGCATAATATCTATTTTTTTGAATTCTCCAAAATAACCATCCACTCGCGACCCCCAACGCTCGTAAAGGCCAACTGCTGCACACCACCCTCGCGCAGCTTCAACTGCTTGAGGATCTGCGCAACGCTATATGGAAAGTCGCGTTTGAGGATCTGCGCGCGCACCACCCCCATCTGCGCCAACAGGCGACGCAGCCGTCGTGGCTCATACTCCACAATCGCCTCCACAGCGAATATGCGGCATAGATGGCGCTGCGAATCGTAGGCCGCCAGCTGCTCCTCCGTGGTAAATCCATACCCATTGTCGCTCCACACATCGCACACTGCGCCCAACACCTCTCCAACAATTCGACACTTCTGCAACGCAACATCGGGCACCACAAGTTTGCTATATTTAGTTGGAGAGAACTCACTCGGGCGGCTGCCGACCCTTGCCTCCTCGCGCGACAACCATACGCTGCCTCGCCCAACACTCGTCGCACCAATGCGGTCGCTGTGCCGCCCAACCGTCGAGGCGTAGATCACAACCTCCTTACATTCGTCACCCACCGAGACAACCTCCACCGAGCAGCCATCGAAGAGGCGAAACGCCTCGTCGCAGTCGAACATTGGCGAACATTTGATCGCTACATTGTCGCTAACCCTCTGCAAATCACCCCACAACGCCACAATATTGGGGGAGCAATCCTCCAACACAACGCGCTTCGAGCCATCGGCACCCCTGCGATCGGGGTCGACATAGATCCAGTCGAAACGCTCCTCGCACCGCGCCAAATACTCCTCGGCCGAGCTATGTACAACCTCAACATTCGTAACCCCCAAACGGCCGAAATTCTCCCTCGCCACAGCCACCAACGTCTCGTCGCGCTCCAAAGTCACAACCCTCGCAAAGCGCTGCGACAGCGCCCATGCATCGACCCCCAAACCACACGTCAAATCCAGAACCGACCCTCCCCCGAGCTGCTTGGCCGTGGCTGCCGCCTCGCTTGACGACTGCTCAAAGGCGCGCCCAGGGATGATGCATCTCGCAGCGTAATACGAGGGTAGCTTGGTGCGCGCACGCTGCAAATACTTCACCTGCGTGGCTACTAAGCGGCTATTGCACAGTGATTTATCGAGTGCTACATCTACTGGGTCGCACTCGATATTCCGCTCTACATCGCGTCGCACAGCTTCGCTGCATAACTGCTCTAACTCTGTCATTTTTCCTTCTTTTTTTGTCTGACGTTTCTGTCTGACGTTTAGGGGGCTGCCCTGCGCGGGCGGCGGCGGCGTGCTCGCCGCGGAGCTAACTTATTCTCTAGCGAGAATATGGCTCTGCACCCGCGGGGGTGCCATCCCCGCTGCGGAGGCTTTTCTGCGGCCTGCGGCCTTGATATTTAGAGGCCTCTGGGTAGTGTGCCTCAGCTCTTCTCAGTTTGTCTCTTTGTCTTGTGTTGTTTATGTTGTGTCTTTGTTTGTGCATGTCTTTTTTGTGTTGTGTTTGTGGGGGTGTGGTGCTGTTCGGATTTGGGTTCAAACACGTTAGTGTTTGAAAAGTTTTGCACTCTAAGAAGTTGTTCAAATTTATTTGAAAACAACTTCTTAGAGTGCAAAATCTTAGAACGCAGTTCTAAGCCCAAATCCGCCGCGGGGATGGCACCCCCGCGGGTGCAGTGGCATATTCTCGCTAGAGAATAAGTCAGCTCCGCGGCGAGCACGCCGCCGCCGCCCGCGCAGGGCAGTTGGCGCAAGCCCCCAACAAACGTATTATTCCCACTCGATGGTTGCTGGTGGTTTCGACGATATATCGTAGACTACGCGGTTGACTCCGCGCACCTTATTGATAATCTCGTTCGAGATATTTGCCAAAAACTCGTAGGGCAGGTGCACCCAATCGGCTGTCATACCGTCGGTTGAGGCTACAGCGCGAAGTGCCACGCAGCTCTCGTATGTGCGCTCATCGCCCATCACACCGACACTCTTAACGGGCAGTAGGATCACTCCTGCCTGCCACACTTGGTCGTAGAGTCCATATTCACGCAGACCGTCGATATAGATCTTGTCGACATCCTGAAGTATACGCACGCGCTCCTCGGTGATCTCGCCCAAGATACGGATCGCAAGACCTGGCCCTGGGAATGGGTGGCGGCCGATCAACTTAGCCGAGATACCCATCGACAGACCAACGCGACGCACCTCATCCTTAAACAGCAGGCGCAATGGCTCGACGAGCTGTAGGTTCATCTCCTCGGGCAGTCCACCCACGTTGTGGTGTGATTTGATCGTTGCCGAAGGGCCGTTGACCGAACATGACTCGATAACATCGGGGTAGATCGTACCCTGTGCTAACCACCTCACGTCACTGATCTTGTGCGCAGCGTCGTTGAACACCTCGACGAAATCGCGACCTATAATCTTGCGCTTAGTCTCGGGATCGCTAACGCCATCCAAGTCGCCCAAGAATTTGGCCGATGCGTCGATTCCCTCGACGTTAAGCCCCATTCCTTTGTACGACTCCAACACCTCGTCGAACTCGCCCTTGCGCAGTAGACCTGGGTTGACGAATATACAATATAGGTTGGCTCCGATTGCGCGGTGCAACAACATAGCCGCCACCGTAGAATCGACACCTCCCGACAGACCCAACACCACCTTGTCGCTGCCCAACTTAGCCTTCAAGTCGGCCACCGTGCTCTCCACGAAGCTCTCCGATGTCCAATCCTGAGCGCAGCCGCAGATCCCTGCCACAAAGTTGCGCAACAGCTGTGTGCCATCCGTCGAGTGATATACCTCGGGGTGGAACTGAATCGCCCATGTAGGCTCGCCCTCGATAGCGTAGGCCGCCACGCGCACCTGCTCCGTGCTCGCTATAACCTTGTAATTCTCAGGAATACTTGTGATCGTATCGCCATGCGACATCCACACCTGAGTGGTCTCGGGCATACCCTCCAACAGAGGATCGCTCGCCTCGCCAATGGTCAACATCGACCTTCCATACTCTCTACTTGGAGCTGGCTCCACCTCGCCACCAAAGGCGTGCGACAGATACTGAGCGCCATAGCAGACACCCAACAACGGCAACTTACCCTTGATCTGCGACAAATCGGGCTTCGGAGCCACCTCGTCGCGAACAGAGTAGGGGCTACCCGACAATATAACTCCCTTGATGCTATCGTCGATAGCAGGAGGGTTGTTGAACGGGTGTATCTCACAATAGACATTCAACTCGCGCACGCGACGTGCGATCAACTGTGTATATTGCGATCCGAAATCTAGAATTAATATCTTCTCCATCTTCTCTTTTTTAGCTTCTTGAATAGTTAGGTGCCTCCTGCGTAATTGTCACATCATGTGGATGGTTCTCCACCACGCCCGACGATGTGATACGGATGAACTTCGCACTCTGCAACGCCTTGATGGTTGCAGCTCCGCAATAACCCATTCCCGACTTCAAACCTCCAACCAACTGGTAAACCGACTCCGACAAAGTACCCTTGAACGGTACGCGAGCCACGATTCCCTCGGGCACAAACTTGCTGGTGCTCGTCTCCTCGCCTTGGAAGTAGCGATCCTTCGAACCGTTGTTCATCGCCTCGATAGATCCCATTCCGCGATAGGTCTTGAACTTACGTCCGTTGTAGATAATAGTCTCGCCTGGTGACTCCTCGACTCCTGCGAACATCGATCCCACCATCACGCAGTCGCCTCCTACGGCCAACGCCTTGACAATATCGCCCGAGTAGCGCAATCCACCATCGGCAATCACTGGAACGCCCGAACCCTTGATGGCGTTCGACACCTCGTAGATAGCGGTCAACTGTGGCACTCCAACTCCTGCCACGATACGTGTCGTACAGATCGATCCAGGGCCAATACCAACCTTCACACCGTCGGCTCCAGCCTCAACCAGATACTTCGCCGCAGCTGCCGTTGCGATATTTCCAACCACAACATCCAACTCGGGATAGGCCGCCTTGACCTTTTTGAGAGTCGTAACGATATTTGCCGAGTGACCATGTGCCGAGTCCAAAACTACAGCATCGACACCCGCCTTGACCAACGCCTCGACGCGATCCATCGTGTCGCCCGTAACGCCAATTCCTGCCGCTACACGCAAACGTCCCTTTGCATCCTTACATGCATTTGGGTTATCCTTAACCTTAGTGATATCCTTATAGGTGATCAATCCCAACAGATGTCCCGATTCGTCGACCACGGGCAACTTCTCGATCTTATTCTTCAACAAAATATCGGCTGCACTCTCCAACGTAGGGTTGTTCGTCGTGATCAAACCCGTCTTGGTCATCACATCGTCGATCTTGCGCGACATATCGCGCTGGAATCGCAAATCGCGGTTGGTGACAATTCCAATCAAGATATTGCTATCATCAACAACTGGGATACCGCCAATCTTGTAGTTGGCCATCATCGCCAAAGCATCGCCAACCGTCAGATCCTTCGAGATCGTCACTGGCTCGTCGATCATGCCATTCTCGGCACGCTTCACCTTCTTGACCTGCTCAGCCTGCTGGGTGATCGACATATTCTTGTGGATAACGCCGATTCCGCCCTCTCTGGCCAACGAAATAGCCAACGGAGCCTCAGTCACCGTATCCATAGCCGCCGAAACAATAGGTAAATTCAACGCAATGTTTCGCGAAAAATGAGTCTGCACACTAACATCACGTGGCAACACCTCCGAGTATGCGGGTACGAGCAACACATCATCAAATGTAAGCCCCTCGGTTTGAACCCTCTCTTCAATAAACGACATAATTAATATAATTTAAATTTTTATTCTCCTAATTCTAAACATCCTCTCGACCCCTAAACATCCAATCTGATCCCTAGAGATCCAATCTAGTCGAGGCCTTTCGCATATCCTTCATACGCAACTGTGGCGTGATACGTCCCCTAAAGTGGTTCTCGACCACCGTGTAGCAGATATCTATCGCACCACCCGAACGCAACCACCCAAACAGCTGAGGTTGTCCAAATGCGATAGCCGCCAACTTCGAATTGGGCTTCTCCCTCTGCAACAGATCCATGCGCAGATGGGTCTGCTCAGCACCGACCAACTTCGCCGTGCCGTAGTCGCTCACATTGTAGGTCACAAACACAGGTGCCATATTCCCAGGCCCAAAGGGTTGGAAACGGTTCAAATCGTTGCGGAAACGGTCGTTGATCTCGCAAAAGCGCAACTCCGTATCTATATCTATCTGAGGCACCAAGATCCGCGGATCGATATTCTCCTCCACATAGGCGTAGAAGCGACGCTTAAACTCCTCGACATTCTCGGGACGCATCGTTAAACCAGCTGCATAGAGGTGGCCTCCGAAGTTCTCCAACAGATCCGAACACGATTCAATAGCTTGATAGAGGTCGAAACCTGCAATCGAGCGAGCAGAACCCGTAACCATGCCATTGCTCTGGGTCAACACAACCGTCGGCCTATAGTAGTTGTCGATCAATCTCGACGCTACGATACCCACGATCCCCTTCATCCACTTCGGGTTGAAGATAACCATCCCCTTGCGGCTCTTGAGCAGAGGGTCGGCCTCGACCAAATCAAACGCCTCTTGGGTCACACCGCGATCGATCAACTTGCGATCCGAATTGTAGGCATCAATCTGCGCACCCGACTCTCGGGCTGCCGACTCATTACCCTCCACCAACAGATGAACCACCGCGTAGCCACCCGAAGGTGCCGAGTTCTCATCGTCGGGATCCATCCTCATGCGACCTCCAGCGTTGATGCGAGGGCCGATCTTGATGACAATATCGTCGATGGTGATCTCCTTGTTGGTCAACTCACAGATCTTGATGATCGAGTGCAGACCCTTGCAGGGGTTCTCATTCAACCTCTTCAAGCCATGCATCGCCAACGTGCGGTTCTCATCCACCAACGGAACGATATCCGAGGCGATGCTCACCACCAACAGATCCAACAGGTGTTCGATCTGCGAAAATGGTATCTGGTGCTTAATGCAATAGGCATGCACCAACTTGAACCCTACACCGCACCCCGACAACTCGTCGAAGGGGTAGTGGCAGTCAACCTGCTTAGGATCCAACACTGCGGCCGCGGCAGGAATCTCCTCCGCGGGTAGATGGTGATCACAAATGATGAAATCAACACCTTTACTCTTTGCATATGAGACCTTCTCCACCGCCTTGATTCCGCAATCAAGGACAATGATAAGTGTTGCGCCTTTGGCCACCGCGTGGTCGATACTACGTGTCGAGATGCCATACCCCTCGGTATAACGATCTGGAATGTAATACGACAACCTCTTGTGTCCGATCTGACGCAAGAATTTATAGACCAATGCAACTGCCGTGGTACCGTCGACATCGTAGTCGCCATATACCATTATGCGCTCGTCACGGGCTATCGCCTGTTCGATACGCTCCACCGCACGCTCCATATCCTTCATCAGGAACGGATCATGCAGCGATGACAGTTGTGGGTCGAAGAAATTCTTCGCTTTTTCGGGGGTCTCTATGCCTCTTTGTATGAGCAATTTAGCTAGGACTGGAGCAATGTCGAGGGCTTTAGCTAGTGCCTCCGCCTTTTGCTGCTCCACATCTGGCCGCATCACCCATCTTTTTTCTATGGGCATAATCTCCTTTTTTTATATTTTTTAACATTTTTAGTCAAATTTATTTGGATGCGACCAACCACACGCTGACTCTTCGTCCGATGCGTGTGGTGATATATACACTTTTCCAATTGATGCAAAAGTACGAAAAAAATTGTTAATAACTCGCATTACCACAACTTTTTTAATGAAAAGTTGTGAGTAATGAGTTGTAAGTTATAAGTTATGGGAGGGGGACTCAGTATGACTCAGTACTTCTCAGAACTTGCTGAGTCATGCTGAGAAGTACTGAGTCATACTGAGAAAGAATGAGAAGAGCTGAGTGATGCCAAACGAAAGGGTTGCCTAAAGGTTGTCGGGGGCTTTTTTTTGCGAACTTCCGTTCGTAAAAAAAATGTTAATAGGTTTGAATTATTTATTGAAAGTTTACTTTCAGAGAAATAATTCAAA